>CACYNZ010000088.1:0-2064 GCA_902775835.1 uncultured Eubacteriales bacterium
TACGCCGGCCTACTGTTCCATGGAACAGATGGACGGAAAACAGCTGACGCGCCGGACGGATATCTACAGCTGGGCGGTCTCGGTGCTTGAAATGTACCTTGGCGCGCGGCCATGGCAGAACGGTGTGGTGGCGGGCATGAGCTGCGCCTCCTATTTTCCGCAGTGCCGGGTGCCCATGCCGGAAGCGCTTCAGCACCTCCTGGAACACTGCCTGGAGATGAATCCGGAGGACAGGCCGCATGACTTCGGCGTGGTGGAGCAGGAACTGAAAAGCATCTACCGTGAAGTTACGGGGGAAGAATATGCGCGCCCCGAACCGCGCTCGGCCGCGGATACGCCGGACAGCCTGAACAACCGTGCGCTGAGCTATCTGGATCTCGGCATGCAGGATGAAGCCGCACGTGACTGGGAAGCGGCGCTGAAGAAGGAACCGGACCACGCGCTTTCCCTGTTTAACTCGGGCCTGGCTGCCATTGTACGGAAAAAGGGAGTCCGGGATGACGGATATGCGGTTCTGGAAGACCTGGAAAAAATGAACAGTGATGTGTACCTCTCCAATGAGCGCAGGCCGGACGCGGAAAAGCAGGCGCTTCTGGCAGCTCTGTGCCGGACCGGATACGAGGGAAGAACTGCCCAGATGCAGCTGGAATCCGCCCTCATGCATGCAGAGGGAGCCCGGGAGAAACAAAGCCTGAAGGCGGAACTGGACAGGGTACGCAGGGCCTGGTTTGAGCTGCCTGTGCATCCGGGAACCTGCCGCAGGATCTGTTTTGATACGGACGGAAAACTGTGTGTCATTGCCTGGGCTGAGGAAGGGGAGCAGGATGAAGGGGAAGCGGGCTTCCTCTCCGTGTATGACCTTGCATCCCGTGAGCAGATCAGAAGCAGAAAGCTGAGCGACTGCCGGGTTAGCACCCGGTTTGAGCGGGTGATCCTGGAAGGCAGTATTGTGCACCTGATCTTCCCTGCCGGCTCCGGGGGTTCCGTGGCGTTTGAGACGCGGACACTGAACCGGAGACCGGACCTGGACGACGATGCCTTCAGCGGACTGAATGACGGCTGGCCATATGTGGAGCTTCAGGACGGACGGCGCAGCCTTCTTCAGATGCGCTATGTGGAGCGGCAGGGAAACCGCGCCGTCACGGTCAGGCGGAAAGATCCCGCAACGCTCTGGCTGGATGCGCTGCAGCCGAAGGCGCGCGGCGGGTTCGGGTTCGGCGGTCCGCCGAGACCGGAACCTGAGCACAACGGCCTGAAGGCATCCCTGCCTGCCGTGGGCATGGGATCAGGCCAGTATGCCGTCTGTGCAAGCCATGACAGGCGCTGGCTTCTGGTGTTCAATAAACCGTATTTCACTGACCAGAAAAGGACGTTTACGATCCTGGATACCACAGTGTTCGGGACGCTGCCGGAGTATACGGTGGCAAGGGCTCTGTCCTATTCCGAAACGTCGTCCAGGCAGAGTGAGCAGACGCGGCTGCTGAAGCAGGCGCAGTCCTGTCTGAACGCCGGGAATGTACCGGGCCTGCTGAAAGCCCTGGATGCGGCCTTTGCGCTCTATCCGGACAATCCGGGGGATGTCTGGGCAGGGCTGAACCAGGCGGCCGGCAGGCTGCAGCATGTGAAGCGGCAGAACCTGCGCGGCGCAAGAAAAGGCCGGACGATGCAGGAGCAGGACGTGGACGGAAACCCGGAGCACGGGGAAGCCTACATGATCGGGAGGCACCGCGGCTGGGAAGAAAAGATGCAGGAAAGGAACTTTGAGAGTGATGACGTGTTTGTGCGCAATGGAACGGCACACCTCGAAGTCCGGTTTGAGAATACGTCCCGGGGCTGCCGCTGCATCGGTCAGGATGGCAGGGAGATTGCGCTGCTTCCGGGAATTCAGGCTCCGGAGGATGCGGCCGGTGTTCTGGACCCGGATGCGAAAACCCTGTATTTCTGCGCCGACGGGTTGTTTACGGCCTGGGAGGTTGCCGGGAAAAGCGCGGTATATCGGGGCGGGGTGCGCTATGGAGCGCTGCCTGGCGGGGACCGGCTGCCTCAGCTGCATCCCTCGGACCG
>CACYNZ010000088.1:2115-14015 GCA_902775835.1 uncultured Eubacteriales bacterium
CGGTCATTGACCTGCGCACGCTGCATGTACTGGACACGCTGTTTACGCACGAGGACAGACTGGTGAACATGCCGGAGGAAGGCATGACGGTGGCGGAGGAAACGCTTCTGGACATCAGCCGGGACGGACAGCTGTTCCTGTGGTCCACGCCTTTCGGAGCGGTGCTCCGGATTGTATTTGAGCCGGACCGGATGGAAAAGTATACCGTGGGCATCACCGGGGAACGGATCCGGCAGGACGGGAATGCCCTGATCTGTACGACCACATGGTCGTCAAAGGGGAATACCTATCAGGAAGTCCTTCTGGACTGGCAGTATGCCTGCGGAACGTATGAAACAGAGCGCCGCTGGACGGACATACTGCCGGAGAATCAATGCCGCTGCGCGCTGGGCGGGGCAGCCGGCAGGGCCGGCCCGGCGGATGATCTGGCAGACATCCTGGCCGGGCTTGAGCAGGCCGCACAGTCGAGGATCGTAGTGCAGTCGGTCTCATCAAAAGCAGATGATCCGCTTTCGGACATGCTGGCTGAGATGGAACGGAAAGCCAGGGAACGGATGCGGGGCCGGAAATAAAGTGCTTACAGACAAATCAATCCGGGAAAGGGGGAACAGCCATGGAACTGTCCTATTCCATGAAATACATCCTGCTGCGGGCGCAGTCGGAAGCGAAGGGCATGCATGTATCGGAACCGGGGATTGAGTTCTTTTTCCTGGGTCTGCTGAAAATGGCGGAGATCCAGGCAAAGGATGCATTCAATCTGCCTGATACTGAGATGAAGACAGTGGATGCCGATATTGCCGCCGTCCGGGAAATGTTCCGCAGGGAGGAAGTGGATACGGACCGTGTCCGCCCGCAGCTGCGGCATGAGCTGAAGCACGGGGCCAGGAGTGACGCGGGCCGGCTGCAGGAATACCTGCTGGACGCGGACCGGGCTGCCAAAAAGCGCGGGGAAAAGGAAATCTGGGCCCAGGACCTGCTTTATGCCATCCTGAAAAAGCCCACGGACACCATTCTTCAGGTATGCGGGCTGAAAGGCGCTCTCCAGGAAGAGGAAAACCGGCAGGCACAGGCGGAGGCTGAACAGGCGGACGCGAAGCGCGCTCAGGAGATGTCACCGGATTTTCTTGCCGATCTTACCGCGCGTATCCGGAAGATGCGTTCACAGCTGCTCAGCCGGGTGCAGGGGCAGGATCATGTGGTCTATGCCTTTACAGAGGGCATGTTTGCCGCGGAAGTGCTTGCAGCCAGTGATGAAAAGCGTCAGCGGCCCAGGGCCATCTTTGTGTTTGCCGGTCCGCCGGGCGTCGGGAAGACCTTCCTGGCGGAGCAGGCTGCGGAAGCGCTCGGCCTGCCGTTCATGCGCTTTGACATGTCCGCCTATGCGGACGGGACCACGGCCATGGGACTTGTGGGACTGGAGGAAGGCTTCCATGGAGCGCGGGAAGGCGAACTGACCGGTTTTGTGAAGAAAAATCCGCACTGCCTGCTTCTTTTTGACGAGATTGAGAAGGCACACCTGAACATTGTGCATCTGTTCCTTCAGCTTCTGGACGCCGGCCGGCTTTCGGACAAATATCTGCGGGAAACGGTTTCTTTCCGGGACGCGATTATCATATTCACCACCAATGCCGGCAGATCCCTGTACGAGGGCGACGCGCGGCAGAACGCGGCCGGGATCGCGCGCCAGACCCTGATCAGCGCCCTGGAGACGGAGAAGGATCCGAGAACCAATCAGCCGTTTTTTCCGGCGGCCATTACCAGCCGTCTGTCCACCGGATGGCCGCTTCTGTTCAATCATCTCAAGCCGCATGACCTGGAAAAGATCAGCCGGCGGGAACTGGAAAAGTTTGCGGGACTGTTCGAAAAACAGTACGGGATCCGGGTGGAAATAGAACCTCTGGTGGCCACCTCCATCATGTTCCAGGAAGGCGCGGCGGATGCGCGTACGGTGCGCGCGCAGTCCGAACTGTTCTTCAAGAATGAAATCTTCAAGCTCTGCCGCCTGTGGGATCAGGAGCATTTTCTCGGCGCGCTGGAGCAGATGGAGAAGATTTCCTTTGTGATGGAAAAGGAAGCACTCAGCGGGGAAACACGGAAAATCTTCTTCAGTGACGAAAAGCCGGAAATCCTGATCTACGGGGACAGCGGGTTTGCCGGGTGCTGCCGCAGGCATTTTCCGCAGTATGTGATTCATGATACCCAGAATGTGGAACAGGCGCTGGAACTTGCCGGTGAGAAGGATATCCGGCTGGTGCTGCTGGACGTGGCGGAAAAGAGCGTGACGCCGGAAGAGTGGATGGCAACGGTCATGGAAGGCATGAACAGCGGTATGTTCCGCTCGGAAGGCGGGTTTAATTTCGCGCCTATGGCAGCCCGGGCACTGCGGGATGGAACCCGCCTGCTCAGACTGCTGCGGGAGCGTCTGCCGGAAATGCCTGTATATCTGCTTGAAACGCCGTCCTTCCCATTGGATGAGGAACTGACCATGGCCCTGATCCGGGCAGGAGCCAGGGGCAGGATCAGTGCACCGGAAGAGGATTTCACCGTGTTTGAGGACACGCTGGAGGATATCTGCCGTCAGCTGTACATGCAGAGCGTTGCCCTGCAGCTCGCATCGGAGCGTAAGCTGCTTTCCTTTGAAACCGCGCCGATTCTGTCCCGGGATCAGAAGAGCGTGACGGTGCGCCTGAGGGATTTTGCCGTAAAGCGTGCCCCGGCGGCTGAGGACACAGGAGCCGTGCTGGAGGAAGTGGAAAAGCCGGACATACGGTTTGCGGATGTGATCGGGGCTGCGGATGCCAAGCAGGAACTGAAATTCTTTACCGAATACCTGAAAAACCCGAAGAAATTCTGTGCCCAGGGTCTGAAACCGCCCAAGGGTGTCCTGCTCTATGGCCCTCCTGGAACCGGCAAGACCATGCTCGCAAAAGCCCTGGCGGGCGAAACGGATGTGGCATTTCTCCCGGCCGTGGCCAGTTCCTTTGTTACCAGGTTTCAGGGAAGCGGACCGGAAGCAGTGCGGGATCTGTTCAAGCGCGCCAGGCGCTATGCCCCGGCCATCATCTTTATTGACGAGATTGATGCTGTTGGACGGAAGCGCGGGGAAAATCCCAATGCGCATGCGGAGGAAATGACGCTCAATGCGCTGCTGACGGAAATGGACGGCTTCTCCGTGAATCCGCGACGGCCGGTCTTTGTCATAGCGGCGACCAACTATGACGTGGAAGAGGGGAAAGGCGGTCCTGGCACCATTGACCCGGCTCTGGCACGCCGGTTCGACCGCCGGGTGCTTGTGGACCTGCCCAACGCGGAAGAGCGGGAAGCGCTTCTGCGGCTACTGCTGAAAAAGCATCCGGGGCACGCGGTGTCCGATGAAATGATCCGCCGCACTGCACAGCGCTCAGCAGGCATGAGTCCGGCAAATCTGACCGGCGTGCTGGAACAGGCCAGCCGCATGGCGGTCAAGGCCGGAAAGCCGATGGATGACGCCATGCTGGATGAGGCGTATGAACTGACACGGCACGGCGCGAAAAAGGATTGGGGATATGAGTACCTGGAGCGTGTCGCCAGGCATGAAAGCGGGCATGCGCTGCTGTGCTGGCTGGGCGGGAATACGCCCGCATATCTCACCATTGTGGCCAGAGGCGACCATGGCGGGTATATGGAGCATTCCTCCAGGGATATGGGTCCGCTCTCCACCAAGGAGGAGATGATCCACCGCATCCGCACAAGTCTTGGCGGCCGGGCGGCAGAGCTGGTGTACTACGGCGAGGAGCAGGGAATCTCCACTGGCGCTTCCGGAGACCTGGAGCAGGCCACAAGAGTTGCGGCGGCCATGCTGTGCGCATATGGCATGGACGGGGAGTTCGGACTCATGGCCATGGATCTGAGGGATGCCCTGAATGACCCTGAAGTCCGGAAAAAGGTCAATGAAATGCTGCGTCAGGAAATGGAAAAAACTGTGGAGATCATCCGGTCCAACCGCGGACGCATGGACCGGATGGTGGACGCGCTGATGCAGAAGAACCGGCTGACCGGCGAGGAAATGGAAGCACTTCTCAAAGAACCTTGAAACCGGCTTTGCGCGCACATGGCGCGGAAGATAGAGAAGGAGGATGAAACATGGGACTGTTCACACGAAAACCCTATAAGATGGATTCCCTGAACATTGCGGAAAAGGCCGCAGTGAAGACGGCCCTGGAAGTGGCCCAGGCCCTGGACAGGGGCGGCAGGATGAAAAAGGAACTGTCATCGGCCATCCGGGATTTTGACAAGGGCAAGCTGTCCAAGAAGGATATGGCCACCACGGTGGCGTGCCTCGTGGCATCGCTCAGCGCTCTGAGCGGGACCGATGACCCGGACCGTTCCTCCCTGCTGAACAAGAAAAAGGTCGTCATGGTCTCCATGGCGCTGGCCCTGGAAAAGCTCAAGAACATGCTGTGATCCGATCAGAAGCCGCGGTGCATGCCGCGGCTTTTTCCATGGGCAGAAAAAGAAAGACCGCGGCAGGACTGCAGAATCCGCAGTAGAATAGAACATGCACACCCGGTTCAGGGCGGACCGAACGTCCGGGAAAATGCCCGGGAGCAGTCAGGAGGAGCAGCGGCAATGATGGAATATCGGAAGGTGGAAGGACTTGGCATGCCTGTGTCACGGCTGGTGTTCGGAACAGCATCCCCGGCCTTTATCCGGGGCGAGGACACCGGAAGCATACTGGATGAAGCGCTGAAAGCGGGCATCACCATGCTGGATACGGCAAGAAATTACGGGATGTCGGAAAAGTCCATCGGCGACTGGATGCGCAGCCGGAAAAACCGGGAAAAGGTCCTGATACTTTCCAAGTGCGCGCATCCGGACGGGGAAGGGCGGAAACGGGTCTCCGAAAAGGAAATCCGGCGTGACTTCGCGGAGTCTTCCCGGATGCTCCGGACGGATACTATCGATCTCTATCTCCTGCATCGGGACGATCCGGAAGTGGAGGCGGGCGAAGTGGTGGAAATCTTCAATGCCCTGCTCAGAGAGGGAAAGATCCGGGCCTATGGCGCGTCCAACTGGACCCATGAACGGATCCAGGCCGCCAACGATTATGCTGCGGCACATCATCTGGTTCCGTTTGCGGTGTCCAGCCCGCATTTCAGTCTCGCGCGTCAGCAGGCCGATCCCTGGGGCGGCGGCTGTGTTTCGCTGACAGGCGCGGAGAATGCGTCCGCCCGGGCGTGGTACCGGACAAACGGCATGCCGGTGATCGCCTATTCCAGCCTGTGCCGTGGTCTGCTCTCCGGACGGATCCGGAGCACGGACATGGACAGGGCGGCAGAGATTCTGGACGGTCCGGGGATGAAAGGATACGGGTGCAGGGACAATTTTGAGCGCCTGGCAAGGTGTGAAAAGCTGGCTGAGCAGAAGAAGTGCTCGGTGGCACAGCTGGCCATGGCGTGGCTGTACCGCCAGGACCTGAACACGTTCGCCGTGGCCACCATGTCCTCGGCGGCGCGGATACAGGAGAATGTGCAGGCCTTTTCCGTACCGCTGACGAGTGCGGAATGCCGGTATCTGAATCTGGAGGCTGACTGCGCGGAGGAAGCGTGAACAGCCCGGGACATATGCCCGGGAAGAAAACGGATATGCATGACGTGACAGAGGCCCTGCAGGCACAATGCCTGCAGGGCCTCTGTCCGTTATCCGGAAGATCACTCACGCGGGGTATGCGGAAAATGGCGCAGTCCCGGAAAACCGGAAAACGGCACAGCCTGCGCTATTCATGGCGGAAGCGTTTCCGGTACTGGGCCGGCGTGCAGCCCGTTACGCTGCGGAAGCACTGGATGAAATAGTTGGGCGTATTGAAGGCCAGGCGATCGGCGACTTCTGCTACGGAGAGCTGGGTGGATTCCAGGATGACTTTTGCGCGCGCGATCCGGGCATCCCGGATATAGGTGCTGATGGCCTTGCCGGTTTCGCGCCGGAATTTTTCCGTGAGATAGTACTCGGTATAGCCCACAAGCGCGGCCAGGTCCGATGTTCGGATCCGGCGGTCCAGGCTGAGCTCGATGTAATCGCAGCATTTCTGGATGGCGTGGGAATAATTGGGATTGGAGCGCACGTGATGGACACGGTAGATGAAATCGTGGTACATGGCGGGTCCGATGGCAGCCAGTTCGCCGGAATCACGGCAGTTCTCCACGGTCTGAATATAGGAATCCCCCAGGGAATAGGCGATTTCCGGGGACAGACCGCCTTCCATGGCGGCGCGGCTGACCAGTGTGATGAACACGGTGAGGGAGGTTTTCATCTGGCGCAGCGGATCCCTGCCCTGGACAGGCACGCCGGGGCTCAGGGAAATGCTGGTCTGGAGCACTTTCTGGTAATTGATCTCCCCGTCGCGCACCATCTGCAGGAGTGCCTGTTCCGCCTGATAGATCTGCATCCGGTTCCGGGTGCCTGCTGGAGAGTCATGTACGCCGTCCGGTGCGGAAATCCGGGGTTTCAGCGCTTCCATGCCCAGCTGCTGACCGGTGAGGATATTGTGGACCATGAGCAGGTAGCGGGAAAACACGGCATGGGACATGACCGGAAGTCCGTTTCCGAGCCCGGCTACCTCCGGGATCCAGGAAGCATCCGCGGCATAGGGCAGGGTGTGCAGCTTCTTCAGGTCCGGCGGTGCGTAGAACACGGGCCCGATGACAAAGATCAGACTGGTTTTCCGCTCTTCTTCCAGGGTGACGCCCCACTGCATCCCGATGGATGATCCCAGAATGCGGGGCAGGCTACGGCAGATTTCCGGGTCATGCACCCGGGAAAAATCGTTCAGGGCCTGGAGCGCGTGCTCCAGGGGCGGCCGGAGCGGGTCCGGGCAGGAGGTGGCGATGCAGCGGCCGTTTTCATGGAAGCACCAGATATAGAGCGGTTCATCCTTCGGAATCATGGACTGGAGAAGCAGCAGGTTTGCTTCCGCGCCGGTCATGCCCTCATACATATGCGTCACATCCTTTGCATTCCGGAATATTGTAACATTTTGCCTGAAACAGGACAATACTGCACCGGGAAATCAAGAAAAATCAATCATTTCATCGAAATTCCAAACTTCCTGAATTATTGTAATTTTTTCGGATAAATTGACTTTACGCCCCTCGGGACATTTTTCTATAATTTTTCCAGCAGGGCCGGCAGGGCCCTAATAGAAAAAGAGCGAGGGATATCATCATGACGAACACACGGGAAATTCCATCCGGGAATGACACTGTACAGTACCGTAAGGCCAAGCTCTGGCAGATCATTCTTGTGGCCTTCAATGCGTTCAACGGCATGGCTGTCTATTTTCTCATCGGGCTTGCCAGCTATTCTGCGTCCATCGGCTATGGGATTGCCACAGTGGCGGTGGGCGGACTTCTGACGTTTACCCGTATCTTTGACGCGATTACGGACCCGCTTCTCGCCTTCATCTATGACCGGTTCAACACCAGGTTCGGCAAGGTACGCCCGCTGATGCTCATCGGCTGGGCAATCCAGACAGCCGGCCTTGTGTGCATGTTCAACTTCTTCTCCAGCAAGGGTCACGGGATTCCCACATTCCTGGGATTCTATCTGCTCTATGTCATCGGCTACACCATTGTGAACATGACCGCGCAGACCCTGCCCGCGCTGATGACCAATGATCCCAAGCAGCGTCCCACTGTGGGCGTGTGGCAGACTGTGCTGAACTATCTGACGCCCATGGCACTGAACATCATTGTCTATACCAAGCTCATGCCAGCCATGGGCGGAAGCTTCAACCAGGAGTTCCTGAACGTGACCACCTGGATGTGCGTGGCGATTTCCTTTGTGGGTGTGCTGCTTGTGTGCATCGGCATTTCCGAGTATGACCGGCCGGAAAACTTCCGCGGCTTCCGCAACGAGCGCCTGAAGGTCCGGGATATGCTGGACGTGCTGAAAAACAACCGCCCGCTGCAGAGCTATATCCTCTCCGCCGCTTCGGACAAGATTGCCCAGCAGGCGTCCTCCGCCTCCATTGTCAGCACCATGCTCAACGGCATTCTCATCGGGGACATGGGTCTTGCCACCACGCTGAGCATGATCGGCATGCTGCCCTCCATTCTGTTCGCCGCCTACGGCGCGCGCTATGCCGGCAGGCACGGACACAAGGAATCCATTGTGACCTGGACCCGGAACTGCATTTTTGCCAATATTGCCATTATCCTGTTCTTCGTTCTGGTGCGCAGAACCGCCGGTACCGCATCCATCGCGGTGATGGGCGTGACCATGATCCTCTATGTGCTCCTGACCTTTGTGTCCAATGGCTTTGCCATGTGTGTGACCACGGCCAATACCGGATTCATGGCTGACATCATTGACTATGAGATGGACCGCAGCGGAAAATATATTCCGGCCGTGATCAGCGGCACCTACAGCCTCGTGGACAAGATTGTGTCCTCCTTCTCCGCGGCCATTGCCACCGGCTGCGTGGCGCTCATCGGATATACCGCCACCATGCCGCAGCCCGGGGATCCTGCCACTTCCGGCGTGTTCTGGATGACCATGTTCCTGCGCTACGGCCTGGCAATCCTCGGCTGGATCTGCACGCTGCTGGCCATGCGCCGCTGCGGACTGACCCGGGAGGAAATGGTGCATGTGCAGAAGCGCATTGAGGACAAGAAAGCGGCTGCAAAGCATGCGCTGGTGGAAAAGGAACTGCACAGGGGTGACGCGAATGCGTAAGACTGAGATTCTGAAGGACGGATGGACCTTTGTCCGCTCGGACATCGGTCCGGAACAGGCCGTATATGCCTGCGGACAGGGTGAGCATGTTTCCCTGCCGCATACCTGGAACGCGCAGGACGGTCAGGACGGTGGGAATGACTACTACCGCGGCCGCTGCTGGTATGTGCGTGAACTCTGCTGGGATCCGGATGAGGACGGATGCGTGTTTCTGGAAGTAAACGGAGCGGCCATGAGCTGCGACGTGTACCTGAACGGCACCTGGCTTGCCCGGCATGAGGGCGGGTATTCCGCCTTCCGGACGGAGCTGACCGGCAGACTGGAAAAAAGGAATGTGCTGGCCATCTCCGTGAGCAATGAAGAAAGTGACCACGTGTATCCACAGAAGGCGGACTTCACCTTCTACGGCGGCCTGTACAGGGAAGTGCGCCTGATCACGGTGCCCCGGGAGCATTTCGAGCTGGTCAAGGACGGAACCCCGGGCATCTGGGTGCGGGCCAGCGTGGACCTGGAAAAGCACAGCGCGGACGTGACGGTGGAGACCTGGCAGAATGCGGACGCAGTCACCATGGAGGTGGACGGGCAGGTCCGGACAGTACCCTCCGTGGACGGGCATGCCGGGGCAGTGTTCCATCTGGAGCATGCGCATCTCTGGGACGGCACGGATGATCCGTATCTGTATACCGCCAGGGCCCGGCTCGCCAGCGGGGACGAGGTGAGTGCGCGCTTTGGATGCCGGGAATTCCGGTGTGATCCGGAAAAGGGCTTTTTTCTCAACGGGCGGTCCTATCCCCTGCGTGGCGTCAGCCGGCATCAGGACAGGAAGGACAAAGGCAATGCGCTGTCCAGGGAGGACCACGCCGCGGACATGGCCATTATCCGGGAGATCGGCGCGAACACGCTGCGCCTGGCGCATTACCAGCATGCGCAGGAGTTCTACGACCTGTGCGATGAAAACGGAATCGTGGTCTGGGCGGAGATTCCCTACATCACGATGCATATGACAAAAGGCCGGGACAATACCCTGCAGCAGATGCGGGAGCTGATCGTGCAGTGCGCGAACCATCCCTGCATTGCCGTGTGGGGACTGAGCAATGAGATCACCGCGGCCAGTCCGGTCAATGAGGAGCTGCTGGAGAACCACCGCATGCTCAATGCGCTGTGCCACAGGCTGGATCCCACAAGACTGACCACCATGGCCAATGTGTTCATGCTGGAGACAGACAGCCCGATCCTGGATATCCCGGACATCAACAGCTATAATCTGTATTTTGGATGGTATCTGGGCGAACTGGAACAGACGGACGAGTTCTTTGATGAATATCACGCAAGGTATCCGGACCGCGTGATCGGGTTTTCCGAGTACGGGGCGGACGCGAATCCTGCCTTCCATTCCTCACATCCCGAGAAAGGGGATTATACGGAGGAATACCAGGCCCTGTATCATGAGCACATGCTGCGCATGATCGAGGCAAGGCCGTACCTGTGGGCCACACATGTGTGGAACCTGTTTGACTTCGCGGCGGACGGCCGGGACGAGGGCGGAAAGCACGGAGAGAACCAGAAGGGTCTGGTGACCATGGACCGCAGCCTGCGCAAGGATGCGTTCTATCTCTACAAGGCCGCCTGGAACCGGCAGGAGCCCTTCGTGCACCTCTGTGGAAAGCGTTATATCAACCGCTGCGAGGCGGAAACGGAGATCAAGGTGTATTCCAACCAGGCATCCGTGACCCTCTATGTGGACGGCAACCGTGTCGGGACTCAGGAAGGCAGGACCGTCTTCCGCTTCCGCATTCCGCTGATGGGCGAGCACCTGATCCGGGCGGAAGCCGGCGGCGTCAGCGACAGCATGTGCATCTGCCGCGTGTCGGTGCCGGACGAGAGCTATGTGTTCAACAAGGCGGCCTCCAGCGTGACCAACTGGTTTGACGCGGAAGAGATCGATCCGGCGTGCTTTTCCATTCAGGACACGCTGGGCGAGCTTCGCGCGCACCCGAAGGCGGGGGCGGTCATCCAGCAGATGATGGACCGGAACGCAGCATCCCGCGGGGATGTGGCGGATGCCGTCAAGGACAATCCGGCACTGCAGCGGATGATGGCGCGGATGACGATGATGAGCCTGCTCAAGCAGGCAGGAACGGATGAGCAGAGTATCCGGCAGCTGAACCGGATCCTGCAGGGGATACGCAAATGAGAAAAGCAGTACAGCAGATCATGCTGGGTACGGTAACCGGCAGCGAAGACCAGGCCAGGGAGACACTGCAGGCGATCCGCGGGGCAGGATATGACGGACTGGAACTGAACCGGTTCATGATTCATCCTTCCTCGCTGATGATCCGGCTTATGACCCGTGCGGCGGGCATGCCCACGGGCAGAGGCGGAAACCTGAACTGGAAAAAGCTGATGGCGGACAGCGGGCTGTCCGTCATCAGCCTGCACGCGGACCTGGGAAGCCTGGAGCGCGAGGCGGACACGGTGATCCGGGAAGCCGGGGAACTGGAGACCGGGACCGTGGTCATTACCGGCATGTACCGGTTTGACTATGGCAGTGAAGAGGCGGTGCGCGACCTGGCCCGGAGACTGAACCGCGCGGGACAGCAGCTGAAGGCTGCCGGTGTGGAGCTTCTGTATCACAACCATAATGTGGAGCTTCTGACGGTAAAGCCCGGACTCCGGGCGTATGAGGTGCTGATGGAGGACACGGATCCGGAGTATGTGAACTTCGAGTTTGACAGCTACTGGTTCACCGACGGCGGGGCTGACGCAAAGCAGTGGATGCGCAGGCTGGGCAGGCGCATGAAGCTGTGGCATGTCACGGACCGGGGATCCCGGCAACATGGGCCGGCCATGACGCCGATCCTGAAGGCGGACAGCGTGGAGCTGGGCACGGGATGCATGGACCTGGAAGGCATGCTGGATCTGGCCCGGGAAAACGGTGTGGAGAGTGTGGTGCTTGAAAGTCACAGAAACTGGGTGGACAAAAACCCGGTGAAGAGTCTGGAACTGAGCGCAGAATGGCTGAACAGGAGGATCTGAACATGAGCAGCATGCCAAAGACATGGCAGGCCAGGTGGATTGACCCTGAGCTTCCGCATGACAGGGAAACGCGCCAGAGCGCGTCTTACCTGAGACGACGCTTTCAGGCGCCCGCGGGAAAAAGGATATGCATGTATATCACCTGTCATGGG
>CACYNZ010000089.1 GCA_902775835.1 uncultured Eubacteriales bacterium
CAGGGAAGTGCGGCACAAGATGGATGACCATGGACTGGTGACGTATTCCATCGGCTCTCCGATCGGAAAGATCGATATTGTGAAGGACGATTTCCGCGCGCATATGGATGTGCTCCGGCACACACTGGAAGTGGCGGACATACTTGGCGCGAAATATATCCGGATGTTTTCCTTCTATATCCCTGCCGGGGAAAAAGCGGAGAACTACAGGAATCAGGTCATGGATCAGCTTCATGAGATGGCGGAAGCGGCCGACGGAAGCGGCATCCGGCTCTGCCACGAGAATGAAAAGGGTATTTATGGCGATCTGGCGCCGAGATGCCTGGAAATCCTCCGGGAAGTGCCTGAAATCGGAGGCATCTTTGATCCGGCCAACTTTGTCCAGAGCGGACAGGATACGGCTGAGGCCTGGGAGCTTCTGAAGAATGACATTGTATACATGCATATCAAGGATGCGCTGCCGGACGGACGCGTGGTGCCTGCAGGAAAAGGCGCGGGGCATGTAAAGGAGATTGTCCGGGCGTATATGGAAAAGGGCGGAAACTGCTTTACCGTGGAGCCGCATCTGGCGACGTTCTCGGGTCTTGCCGGCCTTGAGCGCGAAGGCGAGAAGAGTGTGGTGGGTGAGTACGTGTACCGCGACAATCAGGAAGCCTTTGATGTGGCCTGCGGGGCACTCAAGGATATACTGGAGACAATCTGAAGGGAGAAATCGCGATGAGAATCGGAGCGCAGATGTACACGACCCGCGGAACCTGCCAGACGCTGGAAGGCCTGGCCGATACGCTGAAGAGAATTGCGGATATCGGCTATGAGTATGTGCAGGTGTCCGGAACATGCCCTTATGAGGGACAGTGGATGAAGGATGAGCTTGCCAAAAACGGTCTCAAGTGCGTGCTGACGCATACGCCGGTTCCGAGACTCAGGGAGGATCTGGACCAGGTGATTGCAGATCATCATACCTTCGACTGCAGGAATGTGGGCCTCGGTTTCTGGGCCTTTGATGCAGCCAGGGACCAGACTTGGGAGCAGTTTGTGGAGATCTTCCCGGCTGTGGCGAAGAAGCTTCATGACAACGGTCTGTACTTCATGTATCACAATCATGATCAGGAATTCAAAAAGCTTGACGGCAAGCTCGTCATTGAAAAGCTTATGGAACTGATGCCTGCCGATCAGATGGGCTTCACACTGGATACCTTCTGGGTGACCGCAGGCGGCGGCGATCCTGCCCAGTGGCTGGAAAAACTGGCCGGCCGGATCCCGTGCATTCATCTGAAGGATTTTGCCTACGGACGGAATATGGCCGTGGTGGGCGAAGGCAATATCAATTTTGACCGAGTCTTTGAAAAGGCCGAGGCCGGCGGAACCCAGTATATGCTGGTGGAACAGGATGACTGCCACGGCGAGGATCCCATCGACTGCCTGCGCCGCAGCTATCAATATCTCAGATCTCGCGGATTCAATTAATCAGGAGGAAGAAAACCATGAGTGAAACGATCCGTCTTGGCATTATCGGCATTGGCAACATGGGCAGCGGGCACGCCGGCAATCTGATGTCCGGCAAATGTCCTGACTTCAAGCTGGTGGCAGTGGCCGACATCAATCCTGACCGTCTCAAGTGGGCGAAGGAAAATCTTTCCCAGGATCTCGTATGCTTCGACAATGCGGAAGCCATGCTGGACTCCGGCCTTATCGATGCATGCATGGTTTGCGTACCGCACTACGATCATCCCCGCTATGCCATGGAATGCATGAAACGGGGCATTCATGTGATGGTGGAAAAGCCTGCCGGTGTGTATACCAAGCAGGTCCGCGAGATGAACGAGGAAGCCAAGAAGCATCCTGAAGTTGTGTTCGGCATGATGTTCAACCAGAGGACCAACTGCGTTTATCGCAAGATGCGTGAGCTGGTTCAGTCCGGCAAGTATGGCCAGATCCGTCGTACCAACTGGCTGATCACCAACTGGTACCGTCCGCAGGCCTATTATGATTCCGGCGACTGGCGTGCAACCTGGTCCGGCGAGGGCGGCGGCGTGCTTCTCAATCAGTGCCCGCACCAGCTTGACCTCTGGCAGTGGATCTGCGGCATGCCTGTGCGCGTGACAAGCCATATGAAGTTCGGCAAGTGGCACGATATTGAAGTGGAAGACGATGTGACCACCTATGTGGAATATCCCAATGGAGCCACGGGTGTGTTCATCACCACCACCGGTGATCCGCACGGCTCCAACCGCTTCGAGGTGCAGATGGACAAGGCGCAGATCATTGTGGATCATGACAAGCTCACCCTGTTTGAACTGGACGTGGCGGAGCCGGAGTTCACCAAGACCAATGAAGTGCCCTTCGGCCACATTGAGGGCCACGAGGTTGAGGTGGAGACAGACGGCGAGAATCCTCAGCATGTCGGTGTACTCAATGCCTGGGGCAACGCCATTCTCCGCGGCGGAAAGCTGGTGGCCGGCGGTGAGGAAGGCATCAATGGCCTTACCCTGTCCAATGCCATGCATCTGAGTGCTTTCCTGGGCCGCACGGTGGAACTGCCCATTGACGAAGACCTGTATTATGATGAGCTCATGAAGCGGGTAAAGACCTCGCGCCGCAAGACCAATGTGAAGGCGGTATATGCAGACACAAAGGATACCTACGGCGGAGCCAAGTAAGAAGGAATTCCGGGACCGCGGACGCGGTCCCTTTTTTTGATGCTGCCCAGGACTTTGTCAAAACAGGATTGCAGATTTCTGCGGTTTCATGTAAAGTCACAGGGGAGGTGAAGGGCATGCTGTATGATTCGGATATCCGGGAACCGCTGTATCTGTATCTGGAGGGACTCCTGGGCAAAATCCGGATTCTTGAGGAAAAGAACATGGGACGCTCCCGGGCGGATGCCGTGATGGTCATGCAGCGTGCACTGTGCGGCCTGGAAATCAAGAGTGATGCGGACAGCTACCAGCGCCTGTCCACGCAGGTGCGGGACTATGATCAGTATTTTGACTACAACTGCATTGTTGCGGGCAGGAGCCATCGGGAACATGTGGCGGAACATGTTCCGCCGAGCTGGGGGATTATCGTGGTCTCAGGCGAAAAGGAACATGTGTCTTTTGAAATCCAGCGGCCCATGCTGCTCAATCCGGGCCGGGACATGAAAAAGAAAATGAGTATTCTCTGGAGGCCGGAACTTCAGCAGCTGCTGGCTGTCAACCATCTGCCGGCCTACCGGGAAAAAAGCAAGGTCTATGTGGCAGCCGTGCTTCTGGACCGGGTACCGCATCATATCCTGCAGCAGCAGATCTCGGATACGCTGTTTGAGCGGGATTACACCCTGATTGCCGCGCAGCTGGATGCCTATCGGAAGGACCACGGGAAAAGGCCGGCTGTACGTGTCAGACGCCGGGTGCGCAGAAGACGCAGGCGTGCTTGACAGCATATGGCCGGGAACGTATCATGAAACCATGATCTGGAATCAGAGAAAGGAATGAACACTATGGATCAGCAGAACAGGCGCCCGATCGATTATGCCGTAGAGGCATGCGAGACTATCATGAAGAAGTTTGACGCTCCGGACCTTCCGCCCAAGGCGAGATTCCATTATCATCAGGGTGTATTTCTCTCCGGGGTGATGAAGACCTGGAAACTGACCGGCGATGACCGTTTCTTTGATTATGCCCGTGCCTGGGTGGATTCTCTGGTGGATGAAGATGGTGTGGTGCACAACAGCAATCCCGGAGAAATGGATGATATCCAGCCCGGCATTCTGCTGTATGACCTGTATGAGCGGACCGGTGAGGAAAAGTACCGGAAAGCGTTTTCCTATCTTGCCTCGCTGATCATCGATTTCCAGCGCAATCCTGAAGGCGGCTTCTTCCATAAGGACCGCTATCCGAACCAGATGTGGCTGGACGGGCTGTATATGGGCGGCCCGATCTGCGTGATGTACGGAAAGATGTTCCACCGTCCGCTGTGCTATGAAGTGGCTTCCTTCCAGGCTCTGCTGATGGAAGAAGTGACAAGGGACTGGGAAACCGGGCTGCTGTATCATGCCTATGATCAGTCCAGGAAAGCGCCCTGGTCGGATCCTGTGACCGGCAAGAGTCCGGAATTCTGGGGGCGAGCCATGGGATGGGTGCCGCTGGCACTGCTGGAAGAACTGACCTACATTCCCGAAGTGTTTGCACAGCGGGATGAGCTGATCCGCATGCTGACGGACCTGCTCAAGGCGCTTGTGCCCTATCAGGATGATGAGAGCGGACTGTGGTATCAGGTGGTGAACCGGGTGGATGATCCCCGGAACTGGCTGGAAACCAGCTGCTCCTGCCTGTATACAGGCGGCATCGCAGGCGCAGTGCGGCGCGGATTCCTGGACAGGAGCTATCTGAAGTTTGCCCGCAAGGGATATGAAGGCATCATCCGCCGGCTGGGTCATGATGAGAACGGCGTTCTGGTGGATAATGTGTGCGTCGGCACCGGTGTGGGTGACCTGGATCATTACTACGGCCGTCCCACCAGCACCAATGATCTGCACGGCATGGGTGCTTTCATCCTTATGTGCATTGAAATGGAAGAACTTCTTCGGTGGGAGGAAGGAAAAACATGCTGAAACTGGCTGTGATTGGCTGCGGAAACCGCGGCAGGGATACCTATGGCAGACTGCTTCTGTCCATGAAGGACCGGGTGCGGGTTGTGGCCATTGCCGAGCCGCGTGCGGACCGGAGAGAAGCCATGGCAAAGGAGCACGAAGTTCCGGCGGAGCGTGTGTTCTGTCTGGGAGAGGAACTGCTGGCGCAGGAAAAAATGGCGGACGCGGTGCTGGTCTGCACACAGGATCAGGATCACGTAACAGAAGCCGTGCGTGCCATGCGGCGCGGGTATGACGTGCTCATGGAAAAGCCCATTTCCGCTTCCCTGGAAGAACTGCACAGTCTTCTGCAGGTACAGAAGGAGACCGGGAAGCGTGTGGTGGTCTGCCATGTGCTGCGTTATACGCCCTTTTTCCGCAAACTCAAGGAAACCATTGACAGCGGTGTGCTCGGGGACATTATGACCGTACAGGCCATGGAAAACGTGGGCTGGTGGCACATGGCGCATTCCTATGTACGCGGGAACTGGCGCAGGGAGGATGAGACGACGCCCATGATTCTGGCAAAATGCTGCCATGATCTGGACTATCTGGTCTGGCTCTGCAGCAGGCAGTGCGAACGGGTGTCTTCCTTCGGGAGCCTGACTCTGTTCCGGGAAGACCGGGCACCGGAAGGCGCAGCGCTGCGCTGTATGGACGGGTGCAGGGTGAAGGACGAGTGTCCCTATGACTGTGAGAAGATTTACCTGGATTACCCGGTAACCGGATACAGGGCGGGCAACCGTGGATGGCCCCTGCATGTGCTCACCCTGGACATCAATGAGGAGAATATCCGTTCCGCGCTTCAGGAGGGCCCTTACGGCCGCTGCGTGTACCACTGTGACAATGATGTGGTGGATCATCAGATGGTGCAGATGGAAATGGAAGGCGGAGCGGTGCTGACGCTGAACATGACCGGGTGCACGGCCAAAACGGGCCGTACGCTTTCCATATGCGGAACCATGGGTGAAATCCGTGCGGATATGGATGCGGAGATCATTGAGATCACACCGTTCGGAAAAAGCACGGAGATTGTGGACGTAACAAAGCTGGCGGATGACTTTTCCGGTCATGGCGGCGGAGACAAGGTAATGCTTGCGGCGTTCCTGGATCTGCTGGAAGGCCGGGGCGTGCATCCGGGACTGACCACGCTGGAAGCGTCAGTGGAAAGCCACCTGATCGGCATTGCAGCGGAAATGTCACGGAAAAACTGCGGGCAGGCCGTGGAGATCAGCAGCATCAGACAGTGACGGAGGCCTAATCTTGCGGCAAAAAACTCATCTGCTTGCAGCCATGGTGCTGCTCGGGATCACAATCATTTGGGGCGCCGGCTTTTCGGCCACTCAGCTGGCCATGGATGCCGGTGCCCCGGTTTTATGGATTCTTATGGTGCGGTTTCTGATTGGGACGGCATTTCTCTTCTGCGTCTTTCACAGGAGAATTCTGCGGACCGGGTTCAGAACAGTGCTCCGGGGATGCGGGGCTGGTGCGATGCTCATCGCCGCCTTCTGCTTTCAGACCCTGGGGCAGGCCAGAAGCTCTGTGTCCACCACATCCTTTCTGACATCCACCTATGTGGTGATGCTCCCGTTTTTCCAGTGGCTGTTCACGGGACAGCGCCCGAAGACGCGTGTATTCTTGCTCTGCATCATGACGCTGCTGGGTGTCCTGATGATTTCAGCGGGCGAGGATTTTTCCATCCGCATGGGCGCCGGGGAGTGGATTGTGCTCGCATGTGCTGTGCTGTACGGCCTGCATATTGTGTACCTCGGTACGGTGTGCCGGAAGGATGATCCGGTTCAGACCGCTTTCTGGCAGCTGCTGGCGGCGGGCATCGGATGTGCTCTGCTGATTGTTTCCGGAGGCGTTGGGATTTCATCAGAGGCTATCCGGGGTATGCTCGTGCCCTGCCTGTTTCTGGGGATTCTGTCCACCGGTGTCTGTTATCTGGGGCAGAGCTGGGGGCAGACAAGAATGCCGCCTGCGCAGGCCAGTGTGATCATGTCCGCCGAAGGCATGTTCGGCATGATCTTTTCCCTGCTGCTGGGGCTGGAAAGCTTTCGCTGGCGGATGCTGGCCGGCGGGCTGCTGGTGACCCTTTCGGTGATTCTGGTAAGCCTGGCACCGCAGGAGGAAACGGAGAAATCATGAATGAAACAAAACACCTGAAGGAAATTCTGGATGGCTCGAAACGCATTGTATTCTTTGGCGGTGCCGGGGTGTCCACCGGAAGCGGAATCCCGGATTTCCGTTCGGAAACCGGTCTGTACGCGGAAAAATACCGGGGACTGTCTCCGGAAATGATCCTGTCGAGTTCTTTCTTCTATCTGGAAACGGAGACCTTTTTCGATTTCTACAGGACGTACATGCTGTATCCGGAAGCAAAGCCCAACAGCTGTCACAGATACCTCTACGAACTGGAAAAGCAGGACCGGCTCAGGGGCATTGTCACGCAGAATGTGGACGGCCTGCACAAGGCAGCCGGCAATATCCGGGTTTATGAGCTGCACGGGTCTGTGCATGAAAACACATGCATGGACTGCGGGGAACGCTTTGACATGCTGTGGATGTATCATTCCACGGGGATACCGAGATGCCCGAAATGCGGGGGCGTGGTCAAACCGGGGATTGTGCTGTATGGGGAAATGCCGGACAAGTACACGTCCATGGGCGCTACCCGTGAAATCTCGCAGGCCGATACCCTGATTGTGGCGGGTACAAGCCTGAAGGTGGAGCCGGCCAGAAGCTATCTGGACTGGTTTCGGGGCAGGCATCTGGTGGTGATCAACCGGGATGCGCTTGATATGGAGGAAAAGGCAGAGCTTGTTATACACGGGGATGTATGCCGCGTCATGGAAGAGCTTGAAAATGCCTGAAATTATGAAAACCGGAGTACGGGCTGGGCCCGTGCTCCGGTTTTCATGGTTAAGGGAAAGGATGTCATTCGTTGCGGGAATCTGTCAGGACGCGGACAGCGGTGACCAGACGGGCAATGGAGCGCTTGAGATCCCGAAGGTCAAGCGTGCCCTTTTCAAGAGCATCCCGGATGTTCTGGTGGTCCTCAGGTGCACCGGGCATGACCAGGTCATTGCCCGCATGCATGCATCCGCTGGCGCTGCACTTGCCGTCGGGGCTGTCCGTGGTCGTCCAGTCAGTCATGATGACGCCCTTATAGCCCCATTCATTGCGGACGACACTGGTGCACAGATCATAGTTGTTGGCTGCGTGCACACCGTTGATCAGGTTATAGCTGGTCATGATGGAGGCAGGCGTGCCGGTTTTTACTGCAATCTCAAACCCGAGCAGGTAGATTTCACGCAGGGTGCGCTCCGCGACCACCGAGTTTGAGCCCGTGCGGTTGTCTTCCTGGTTGTTGCAGGCAAAATGCTTGATGGTGACACCGCAGCCCGGGAGGGACTGCACGCCCTGGCTCATGGCCGCAGCAATGACTCCGGAGAGCACCGGGTCTTCGGAATAGTACTCGAAATTGCGTCCGCACAGGGGATTGCGGTGAATGTTCATGCCGGGTGCCAGCCAGAGATCCACGCCGAATTCCTGCATTTCATGGGCGACGAGTATGCCGCAGGCACGGACCAGGTCCGGATTCCAGCTCTGGGCCAGCACCGTGCCGACAGGAATTGCGGTGCTGTACTGATAATAGATTTCGCCTTCCAGAGGCGCTCCGCGGTACAGGAATCCGTTTTCAAGCGCCATGGCGAAGCCATTCTTCTGGGGGACGCCATTGAGCATGGCATACTTCTGGTCAAGCCGCAGGCCGGCAGGACCGTCAGCCAGGACCAGGTCTGCAAGTCCCTGCTCCATGGCCCAGGCGCTGGTCTGGGCAGCGCTGCCGGGAACCCGGCTGCCGGCATTGCCCAGCTGGCTGCCCTGACCCTTGGCGATATCGCCGGTGGCGAGCTCCACCAGCTGATCCAGGGACAGCGTGTCCACAAAGGCACGGTCGGCTTCAGGCATGTCGTCCCAGGCAGGACCATAGGCGATGCTGCGGCATTCAGGCACAAAGTCCAGTGTCAGCTCCGGCATGTCCTTCAGGGCATCCATGAGCGCGGCACGGCGGGCACGCATGGCTTCGGGATCAGGGAGAAGCTCGGAGAGCTCCTCCTGGAGCGGGCAGATGTTCTGGGTCTTTTCCAGCACACACTGGGACAGAACGCGCAGTGAAGCTACCGGTGAGCTGTCATCAAGGCTGTCGCCCATGAAGAAGGCATAGACGCCTGCATCCAGCACCCAGCCGGGAAGCGCGGCATCATAGGATGCCAGGGCACGGAGCGGAACCCGGATTTCCAGAAGCTCAGTCGCGCCGCTTTCAAGCAGGGCGGTTTTGCCGAACCCGATCAGGCGGCGGTACGGCTGGTCGCGCACATCATCGGGAAGCGAAGCGTAAACCTGCACAACCTCACGTCCGGCAGTGTCGCCGCTGTTGCGGATGCATGCTGTAAAGACAAGGTCTTCGCCGTCCCACTTCACGTCGCCGCCGGTGAATTCAAACTCGGTATAGGAAAGACCGTAGCCGAAGCAGTAGCGGACAGGCACCTGGAAGGTGTCGAAATACCGATAGCCCACATACCGGCCTTCTTCATAGTACTCATTGTTGGTATTGCCGTTATTGTGCGAGAACGTGGCGGAAGTCGGATAGTCGCCGTAGTGCAGGGCCCATGTATCAGTAAGCCGTCCGGACGGCGTCACGTCTCCGGAAAGCACGTCAGCGATGGCATGACCGGCTTCCATGCCGGGCTGGTTTACATAGAGGATGGAACGGATATGGGTGTAGTCCTCCGTAAAGGCCAGGTCCACAAGTCCGCCCGTATTGACCACCAGGATAATGCTGCTGTAAAGGTCGTTGATAGCGGACAGGAACGCTTCTTCTTCGGGCGTGAGATACCAGTCGCCGGGAGCGGCAAAACGGTCTGCGCCTTCACCGGCGTTGCGGGTGAGCACATAAACAGCCACGTCCGCCGATGCTTCCTCTGGGATCGGGCCTGTCGGCACCTGAAAGGCGGTTCCCGTGTAGGCGAACCACAGGTTTTCGCCGGCATCCATCTTCGCCCAGATGGCATCGCGCCAGCGGCATTTTGCCTCATTGTAGCTTTCTTCGTATGCTTTCAGCCAGTCCTCATTGGTGATGCGGTATCCCGCATCCTTCAGGCCCTGCCAGACGTTTACGGTTTCACGGCAGTTGACGTCGCCGGAACCCGTGCCGCCCTTGCATGTGAATACGGAGCCGGAGCCGTACAGAGCGACGGATACATCCCTGGCAATGGGGAGAAGATGCTCGTCGTTTTTGAGAAGTACAAAGCCTTCCGTGGCAGCCTTGCGCGAAATCTCCCGGTGCCGGAGCTCATAGGGCCGGGGTGCCGGATTCGTGGTGCCGGATACTTTCATGGGAAGATTCACTCCTTTGTTTTGTTGGACCGGAGATATGGATACTGTCCAGAATATGATGGTATCAGAAGCAGATGAAAAAGCAAGAGGGAGAGACTGCATCGCGCATAAAAAAAGGGCGGAGCATTGTCTCCGCCCGGAAGGATTCAGGTAAAAGGCTCCACCAGGAAGACTTCCCCGTCGCAGAGAATGCGGATGGGGCTTTCCCAGGGCCGTATCCAGGGAACTTCCTGACGATCCAGAAAGGAAGTGGCCTGACGGATCTCACTGATCAGACCGGTTATGATGACCAGCTCGGGATCAATGAGACCGAGCAGATCACCGTTGATGCGAGCATAGCCATGGTGCGGATGCTTGAGAATGTCCGCCTGCAGTCCGCACTCCGGCACCTGCTCTGTCAGCATAATCTGGGCACGGTTTTCCACATCGCCCGTGCCGAGATACCTGCACTTCCCATATTCAATCAGGGTAAGTCCGCTCAGATCATTCAGGGTAAAGTCGGAGCGCCGCCGCTCAATGACGGTAACGGAAGCTTCCCCGAAGGTGAACGTGTCCCCGTCCATGAGCTGCCTGACCTGTGCTCCGCTCTTCTCCATGCGCGAGACGGCCCGGCTCAGGCGGAAGGAGACGTCCGGCTTCTGACAGTAATAGAACGTGGAGAACGTGAAGCCCTTTTCCAGCATGCTCAGAAATCCGTCCACATGATCATCGTGCGGGTGGGTGAGAAACGCGGTATCGATATGCCGGATATCCAGCTGCTCAAGGAAGGGAATGATGAAGTGTTCCGCCATATAGGAGGAGCCGGCATCGATCATCATGACCTGGTCTTCCATGCGGAATACGGCACAGTCGCATCCGGCTATGGAAGGGAAAAGAATTTCCAGGAGCGGCACATCTTCCCGGAGCTCACAGGGCTGGTCCGGATTCAGAAAATGGTTGACCACCCGGCTTTCATCGGCAAGCACGGCGGCGGGCACTGCGAGAAGCACAATGGTGAGAAAGAATGCAAGGACTCGGCACATACGTAAGGTTCCTTTCGCTTTCATGGGTGTGGTGGGACAGATATGCGTGCATTGTATCACTGTGGAAAAGCGGGGACAAGCGGATGAGGACCGGATGAATTCGGTTTTGCGGATGCAATTGTGCTCACAGCAGTTGAAGTTGACTGTCCGAAATGTTATGATTCTATTCAGGTGACTTCAACAATAAGGAGGGCGTTTATGGCTCAGAAAGTGCTGGCAGCGCTGGATCAGGGTACCACCAGTTCGCGCTGCGTCATTTTTGATCTGGAAGGACATATCCTCTCTACCTACGCGGAAGAGTTTCCGCAGATTTATCCGCAGCCCGGCTGGGTGGAACACGATCCCAACATGATTCTGGAGACCCAGGTGAATGCGCTGCGCCGTGCCGTGAGTCTGTCCGGCGTGGCACCGGAGGACATCGCAGCCATCGGAATCACCAATCAGCGTGAAACGACCATGATCTGGGAAAGGGATACCGGACGGTGCGTGTACAACGCCATTGTATGGCAGTGCAGGCGGACAGCGGGCATTGTGGACGGACTGGTGGAGCAGGGCTGGCGGGATGTCATTGTCGAAAAAACCGGTCTTGTGCCGGATGCCTATTTTTCCGGAAGCAAGATCCGGTGGATTCTTGATCACCTTGACCTGCAGAAGGAAGCCGAGGAAGGAAAACTCTGTTTCGGCACAGTGGACAGCTTCCTGATCTACCATATGGTGACAGGGCATCCCCATGTCACGGATGCGACCAATGCCGGTCGTACCATGCTGTTCAATATTCATACCCAGGACTGGGATGATGAACTGCTGCATGCCCTGAACATTCCCAGAGCCATGCT
>CACYNZ010000090.1 GCA_902775835.1 uncultured Eubacteriales bacterium
AAATCCAGGAAAAAACGGGGGTGCCGTCTGTAGCGCACCTCACCTGCGTCAATTCCTCCCGTGAGGAAGTCACGCTCCAGATCCGGCGCATGCAGGAGCAAGGCATTGAAAACGTCATGGCCCTGCGCGGGGATATCCTGGCCGGTCATGAAGCCGGACCCTGGGCCTACACGCATGCCAGCGACCTGATCACACAGCTGAAAAGCGCCGGGGATTTCTGCATCGGCGGCGCCTGCTATCCCGAGGTGCATCCGGACAGCGCCTGCCAGGCTGACGATCTGCGGCACCTGCGGACCAAAGTGGACGCTGGCTGTGATTTTCTGACCACGCAGATGTTCTTTGACAACGCAACCTATTACGCATTCCTGTACCGGCTCCGGGAACAGGGCATCACCGTGCCTGTGCTTCCCGGCATTATGCCCATTACCAGCCGCCGGCAGATCGAGCGCGCTCTTTCCCTGTCCCGGGCCTTCCTGCCCCGGCGCTTTCTCGCGCTCCTTGATCAGTTCGGAAGCTCGGACCGCGCCATGACCCAGGCCGGAATCGCCTATGCCACCGACCAGATCATTGATCTGTTTGCCAACGGCATTCACACTGTTCACGTCTATACCATGAACCGCACCGATGTGGCCCAGGCCCTGTGCCGGAACCTGTCGGATATTCTCACGCCATGAGCGGCCCGGTGTTCGGCGTCCGCCATGTTCTCTCACTCCCCCTGCCCCCGGTACGCAGGGAGGAAGTCCTGCGCTATGCAGGCGTCCGGGGAAATCCCGGCAGTGAGATCATCGGGCTCATGGAAGCGTGCATCCGCGAATCGGAATCCATCCGGACAGCGCATTTCCTCTATGTTCCGGTCCCGGTCTCACAGGGTACAGTGGAATTCCAGGGACAGAAATACAGCGGAAAAACCCTTGAGCGGACCCTGAAAGACAGCCGTGCCGCCCTGGTGTTCGCGGCCACGCTCGGCTTTGACATGGATCAGCTGATCCGGCGCTATGCCCGGACCCATGTATCCCGGGCTCACATGTTCCAGGCGCTTGGCGCCGAACGCATCGAAAGCTTTCTTGACGCCCTGAATGCAGACCAGCTGCCCGGACTGCCGGAAAACACCTTTCCCGGCCCGCGATGTTCTCCCGGCTACGGTGATCTGCCGCTGGACATGCAGCGGGATCTGTTTGCTTTTCTGGGCTGTGACCGTTACCTCGGACTCACGCTCTCCCCTTCCCTTCTGATCACGCCTTCCAAGACCGTCACCGGGCTGATTTCCCTGACGGACTGTCCCGTGGCCGTGACATGTACATGCGCAGAGTGCGCACACCCGTGTGCTTTCCGAAAAACGGAGGTGAACATATGAACACCCGTCAGCTCTTTGATCTGCCATGCATCCTTCTTGACGGCGGCAGCGGCTCCTTTCTGCAGAAAGCAGGGCTGAAAAGCGGTGAGCTTCCCGAGACATGGAATCTCACGCACCCCGATGTCATCCGTGCCCTTCACCGGGCTTATTTTGACGCAGGCTCGAATATCGTGCTCACCAATACCTTCGGTGCCAACTGCCTCAAGCACGCGCCGGACGCACTGGAAAGAATCGTGCGTGAGGCGGTATGCCATGTACGGGAAGCCAGTGCGCAGTGCACCGGAGACCAGCCCAGGTTCGCGGCCCTGGATCTCGGGCCCTCGGGCCGCCTGCTGCAGCCCTTCGGCGATTTCACACTGGAGGAGGCCGTGGACCTGTATAAAGCCACGCTCCGTTATGCGCTGAAGGAAGGCGTGGACCTGGTATTCATTGAGACCATGAACGATCTTCTGGAAACCAAGGCGGCCCTTCTCGCCGTCAAGGAGTCCTGCGATCTCCCCGTGTTCGTCTCCAACGCCTACGGCGAGGACGGACGGCTCATGACAGGCGCAACCCCGGAAATCATGGTGGACCTGCTGGAATCCATGGGCGCGGACTGTATCGGCGTCAACTGTTCCTATGGTCCGGATGTCATGGGCCCTGTGATCTCCGAATACCTCCGGCTTGCGCATGTCCCGGTGCTTTTCAAGCCCAACGCCGGGCTGCCCCGGGTAACGGAGACCGGTGAAACCGTCTATTCCCTGGACCCGGAGTCCTTCAGCCGGCAGATGGAGCCCTGGGTGCGCCGTGGCGTGCGCGCCGTGGGCGGCTGCTGCGGCACGACCCCAGATCACATCCGTCAGCTCCGCTCCCGCCTGTCCGGGATCCGGCCGGACACCACGCATCCCGAGGATGCTGTGCGCGTCACCAGCAATACCCGCAGCGTAACCTTCCAGACACGTCCGCTGCTGATCGGCGAGCGCATCAATCCCACAGGCAAGAAGGCAATGAAGGCCGCCCTTCAGGCCGGAGCATGGCTGCGATATCCTTGATGTGAACGTGGGCATGCCCGGCATTGACGAAGTGCACGTGCTGAAGCAGGCAGCCGAGGAAATCCAGGCCGTGACCGGCCTGCCGCTTCAGATTGACACAAGCAGTCCTGCAGCCATGGAGGCCGCGCTTCGCACCTATCGCGGAAAACCCCTGATCAATTCCGTAAACGGCAAGCAGGAAAGCATGGACGCCATCTTCCCGCTCATGAAAAAGTACGGCGGAGTCGCCATCGCCCTGACACTGGATGACTCAGGCATTCCGGATACGGCGGACGGCCGGGTCCGGATTGCCCGGCGTATTCTGGAAAATGCCGCCGCTCATGGAATATCCGCACACAATCTGATCTTTGACCCGCTCGCCATGACCATTTCCGCCGATGAACGCGCAGCCATGGTCACTCTGGAAACCCTGCGCCGCATTCATGATGAACTGGGCGGAAAGACCTGTCTGGGCGTATCCAATGTCTCCTTCGGGCTCCCCGCCCGGGACGGCATCAACAGCGTCTATTTCGCCCTTGCCATGGAACACGGCCTGAGCTGCGCCATCATGAATCCCTATTCCCAGCCCATGATGCAGACTTACCGCGCGTTTCTTGCGCTCCATGGACTGGACAGCAGATGCCTTGAGTACATTGCGTTCATGCAGGCACATCCCGCCCCGTCCGCATCCGCGCCGGCGCTTCCGGAGCAGCCGTCCGAAAGCGCCTCAGCCATGTCTCCGCTCGGCCATGCCATACTGCACGGGCTCCGGACGGAAAGCGCGCGGCTGACGCAGGAGCTGCTGAAACAGCAGGAAGGCCTGGATATCATCAACCGCGAGATTGTACCTGTGCTGAACCAGGCAGGGGAAGCGTTCGAAAAGCACACGCTGTTCCTGCCCCAGCTGCTCATGTGCGCGGAAGCGGCCACGGCGGCCTTTGACGAAATCCGCCTGCAGGCCGGACCGAAGGATGCCTCGGAGGACCATGTGCCTGTGGTCATTGCCACCGTCAAGGGAGATATCCACGATATCGGGAAAAACATTGTGCGCCTGATGCTGGAAAGCTATGGCTTTCCCGTCACGGACCTTGGAAAGGATACCGCGCCGGAAACCATTCTCCAGGCTGTGCTGGAGAAGCACGCTCCCATCTGCGGACTGTCAGCGCTCATGACCACCACCGTGCCCGCCATGGAGGCGACCATCCGCCTGCTGCACGAGAAAGCGCCTTTCTGTCATGTCATGGTGGGCGGTGCCGTACTGACACAGGCTTACGCTGACCGCATCGGCGCGGACAGTTATGCCCGGGATGCCATGGCCGCCGTGCGCTGTGCACAGCAGGCAGAAGCGGAATACCGAAAGGAGAAGAACTGAAATGCCGCATGCATTTTCGCGTACCGAAATGGTGCTCGGATCCCGGAGCATGGAAACCCTGAAAAACAGCCGTGTGGCCGTGTTCGGCATCGGCGGCGTGGGCGGGCATGTGGTGGAAGCCCTGGCCAGGGCCGGTGTCGGCGCCCTGGACCTGATCGACAATGATCAGGTCGCTCTCACCAATCTCAACCGCCAGATCATTGCGCTTCACTCCACGATTGGCAGGAACAAGGTGGACGTAGCTGCAGAGCGGGTGCTTGACATCAATCCCGAGTGTCATGTCAGACCCATATGCACGTTCTTCCTCCCGGAGACGAAGGACAGTTTCGACTTTGCCGCCTATGACTATGTGGTGGATGCCATCGACACCGTCACGGCAAAGCTTGCGCTGATCGCCGCCTGTCAGCAGGCGGGAACGCCCATTCTCTCCTGCATGGGCACCGGAAACAAGGTGGATCCGTCCCAGCTCCGGATTGACGATATCTCCCGTACCAGCGTGTGTCCCCTGGCCCGTGTCATGCGCCGGGAACTGCGCAAGCGCGGGATTGAGCATCTGAATGTACTCTACTCCCTTGAGCCCGCCATGCGTCCGGTTATGGAAGCGGAAGAAGCAGACCGCTCTGAAAAGCGCCGGGACACGCCCGGCTCCGTCTCCTTCGTCCCCAGCTGTGCCGGACTGATGATCGCCGGGAAAGTGATCCGTGATCTTGTACATTTCGATCCCGCACAGCGCAGCTGATCCGCCGCCGCACAGAAAAAGGCACAGGCTCTGCATTTCTCAGCAGGCCTGCGCCTTTTTCATATTGCTTTGAACATCAGGTTTCCATCCGATGAACCATGGGAAGTACGCTCCGGATCATGCCCAGACAGCTCAGTCCCATCACCACATAGCAGGTATCCATGGGCATGAACTCCAGGAAAACGATCTTCTTCTCCAGGGCAAACTCCATGGCCATGAACACGCCCATGCTCAGGATCAGGCACACATAGGCCAGCACCTTTTTCCGTCTCGGCGTATGTACGCTCTTCACACAGGCCCGCGTCAGCACGGCAAGCAGCACGCATACCGTGATCAGCTGACCTACGCGCACAAAGCCCCACCGCAGCACGGCGTCCTGGCGCATGCTCTCCCCGATCGCCTCCGCAGGCGCCATCAGGACCATGAAGATCAGCGCAAGCCGTCCGTCCGGCATCGGCTTGTACCGGAGCAGCACCACCAGCATCAGCACGGCAATGAGCGCTTCCAGCAGGAACACGGACCAGTGATATTCCCCGTAATAATCCATCTGGGAAAACGGAAAGCCTTCGAAGAAGGACACATCCTCCAGATGGAACAGGCTCATGCCGGTATACTCCTCCGCGTCAAAAGCGTCCACGGAGAACCAGTCGCCCACCGTCCATCCGTAACCCTGTCCGGCAATCCCCACGCACAGGTGCTCAAGGATCAGCATGACGCACCCGGGAATCACCATGGCATCCAGTACCCGGGACGGTTTCTGTCCGGACAGCCTGGCTCCAAGTACGCCGGCAAGAATCACAAAGAACACCGCACCGTACAGGTTCAGGCCGCCGCTGGTCAGCTGGACGAAGAAGCCTGCGCCCTGGTCCCAGAACCAGCTCCACCGGATCAGGCAGTAGAAAAGACGTGCACCGAAAATCCCCATGGGCACACTGAGCACGGCCACAAGACTTGCCGTGTTCTCCTTCAGTCCCGCCCTGCGCATGCTGCGTGCCATCAGGAAAAACGCAATGGCGCAGCTCACGGCCAGCGCGAGACCATACCCGTATACGGTCATGCCGCCCAATTGAAAGCTCATCATATCCTCACTCCGCGCAGGACGCAAAATACAGAATATCACAGATATTCCGGGCGTCCGGATTCTTATGGATGCGCTTGCCGTTCACAATCACGTTGGTGGATCCGCCGCCGTCCAGATTATAGGCCAGGCGGCAGTCCGGGAACAGGGACTGGATATACTCGGCAAACGTCTGAATGGTCATGCCGGCCGTGGCGTTCGCGTTGCCGTTGCACTCCACAATGGCGTACTCCAGTTCACCCAGCTGCACCACACCCACGCGCTGCATGGGATACCGGTACTGGAAATCCCCACCGGTGTTTTCCTTGCCGATCTCCTGAACCACACCGTCCTCCACCAGGATCGGGCCCAGGGAGAAGGTATTGATCATCTGACGGCCTTCCGGCAGCACATTGGCCGCAAAGTCGGCCATTTTCTCAGCACTGCCCACATGCACGCCGTAGAAATCGCCCTGATCATCGATCACCAGGATATCCCGGGGATGCTTGGTGGAGAACTCCTCACGGTAGGTAACGCCCTGACGGATCAGGTAGCCGTAGTCATAATACTTGAAAAAGTCACCGTTCACGGCCGCGATGGCATTGACATGCTTGGCAAGCGTGGCTGCCTTCACATAGGCATTCTTGTCATAGCTGTCCTCGCTCATGCAGGTGCGGATCTGACTGGGATCCGCAATCTTGATGCGCACAATGGAGCAGTTCACCTTCTTGGGCATGCCCTTGAGCTTTACATCCTGATGTTCCACCGTGACATGAATGGAGTCATCCTGGTACTCATCCTCGCTGAGCCATCCGTCTTCCCTGGCAGGATTTCCGGGGACCATCTGATCCAGCGGCAGCGGAACCACATCCGCAAGGGCCGGAGAAGCCACGCACAGACACATGGCAAGAAGCATCAGTGCGGTCAGAACCCAACGTATCACATTTGCACGTTTCATGGAAAACCTCCAAATATTCTGCTGAAGTCACACGCAGATTATAGCATGCCGGCGCATTTCTTGGAAGGGAGCGCCGGCATTACGCGTATCGGAAAAGCGTCCGTTTCCTCACATGTCTGCTCTTTTCCGCTCCATCCTGTCCAGGAATCCGGCTGCCCTTGAGTACAGATCACGGAACACGTCTTCATAGGCAGCCTCTCCATACTCCGGATCCCGCACGCCAAGAAAATCCAGGCAGATGCGGTCGTGTCCTGCACCGATCCGGTTCAGCCGGTCCGCTGCGCCGGCGCTGACCGGCGCGAACCGGCTGAACCAGGTGTTCTCCCTTTCTTCCAGGCAGCGCGCACAGGGGCTTATGCCTTCCGTGGATATCCCGTGTCTTTCCAGCACCTCTGCTGCCGCCGCGGATGCCGTACGGCCCTCGGAAGCATGAAACGCAGCCCGTGCTTCACAACGGATGGAAAGCCCGCGTCTGCGCGCTTCCTGGTTCACAATGGCCGCCGCCATGACACTGCGGTTCAGCCCGCCGTCGCATACAAAGCAGATCCTTTCCGGCACATCCGCATACCGCCGCATATCGGAAAACCATGCCGGCGTCAGGGCTTCCGGATACAGGGGAAACACAATCTTCTCCCTGGGCCTCACCGCGTCCAGCGCCGCGCTCAGCACATTCCCGTCCAGCATGCCCGGACGGAAATAGGCCAGCGTGACATGGGGCGTGAGCGGATAGGACATTGTTCTCACATTGTCCAGCCGGCGGTACATTTCCTGCAGCAGGGCAAAGTCCTCATCCGTCTCCGGACGCAGCAGAAGCACCAGGGAAACGGATACCATGTTCACCATGCAGTCGCAGGCCATGGCGATTTCCTTTCCGGCAAGCTCCCTGCGGATTTCCTCCACAGCCTCCCCTGCCTTTTCCAGGCTCGCCCGCATTTCCCGCTCCCGGCCCTCCTCTGTGTCCGGCATGCACGTTTCCGGACTGTCCAGGTCATGCAGCGTCATATGCAGGCTGGAAAGTGGAAGCGGATCTGCCAGCATCCCGGTGTCACCCAGGTGCCGGTACAGATTCTGCTGCATGAGCCCCAGGATATTCCGGGTCCGCCTGTCCAGCCGGAACAGCGTGGTGGTTCCCGCAAACGGAAGGAACCTGCCCTCCGCGCTCACCTTTTTCAGCAGCCGCCCGTCCGTCATCCAGCACCCGTACATCCTTTCATGCTTCCATGCGGTGCGCATATCGTAGTCTGACAGAAAACCCATATTCTCTCCCCTCTTTCATAAACGAAAAACTGACGCGGTCTGTTCCGGAAAACCGGAGACTCTGCGTCAGTCAGGGGACCACATGTACCGGATACGGTTCAGGGAAGCGTCACGGTAAAGCTGGTTCCGCGCTCATCACTCTCCACCTGTACCCGTCCCCGGTGAATCTCCAAGATATTCCGGGCAATCGCAAGCCCCAGTCCATAGCCTTCCACTTCCTGGCTGCGGCTCTTCTCCACCCTGTAAAACCGGTCAAAGATTTTATCCCGGTCCTCATCGGAAATCCGGGAACCGGTATTGAACACCGACAGCACCGCGCCTTTTCCGCGCGCGTGCAGAGATATGCGCACCATTCCGCCGTCACCGGAATACTTGGTGGCATTGCTCAGGAAGATCACTGCGAGCTGGCGCAGCATTTCCGCATTCCCATGCACGTGCACACCATCATCCACGTCGGTCTCCAGGCTTTTTCCGCTTTCAAACAGGGTGCTCTCAAACGGGAGCGCGACAGAAAGCACAGCCTGGCTCAGGTCCACGTCCTCCATGGTCACCTGTTCACGGTTCCGGTCCGTTCTCGCCAGTGTCAGAAGCGACTGCACCAGTCCATTGGTCCGCTCCACCTCGGACTGAATATACCCAAGCCATTCATTTCTGCCGATCTGCCGGGCGAGCACCTCTGCATTGGCCGAGATCACAGCCAGCGGCGTTTTCAGTTCATGGGACGCGTCCCACACAAACTGGCGCTGGCGGTCATTGGCCTGCTGCACGGGAATGAACATGCGCCTGATCAGGACGGCCGCGCCGACGCTGAGCAGCAGCCAGACGCCGAGTCCGGCCAGCAGCGTGGTGCGCAGAAGTTCCTGAGCGCTGCGCAGCTCAAGTCTTGCGTCCAATACCACCAACAGGCTTTCCTCCGCATCCGTGCTGAGCCGGAAAAACTGCGTGCCCACGCGCCCGCTCTGCCTGCCGGAGGCAAGCACCGCGTCCACCATGGCCTGCACCTGGTCATCCGTATACAGGTCCTGACGGTCACTGCTCCAGGAGCTCACTGTCTGGTCTGCGTTCAGATGCACGGTATAGGAATTGCTCAGGCCCGCCAGCGCCTCACGGCTGGACGCCAGCTGTCCGGGCCGCTCGCCCCGGAATTCCGGCATGTCCGGCGGTCCGCCCATGCCGTTTTCGGCATCCGGCTTCCAGTCCGGCTTTTCGCCGGGCTTATACGCATCCGGCCCCGGAGTCTCTTCCCCGGATATTTCCGCAGTCCCCTCTGCCCGGGCGTCTGTTTCCTCCATATGCTCCCTCCAGGGAACCTGCGGTCTGTTGCCCTGATTCTCGATAAGCATGTCCAGCACCGCATCCGACTGGGTCCGGATGGAATGCCAGTTCAGCCCGTTGATGACGCCGACAAAGGCCACAATCACCAGGAACAGGCCGGAGATCACCAGGATGATCATTTTTCTCCGGAGTTTTTCGATCATGATTCCGCCTCCAGCGCATAGCCGAGCCCGCGGCTGACCTTGATCTTCACACCGGAGCCCACAAAGCCCAGTTTCCTGCGGAGAAAGGAAATGTATACTTCCAGATGATTGTACTCCGTCTCATCATCCCAGCCCCAGACACGCTCCACAATGGTGTCCTTCGGGAGAATCTGGCCCGGATTTCTGAGAAAGAGCTCCATCAGCTGGTATTCCTTGGCCCCGAGCTTGACGGATACGCCGCTGGACGTATTCACAAGGCAGGCATCCGCCTGGCGCAGCTCCACATCCCCGAAGGCCAGGCTTTCCACCACATTCCCGTCTCCCCTGCGCGTAATGGCTCTCAGGCAGGCCAGAAGCTCCGCCATCTGGAACGGCTTGGGCAGGTAATAATCGGCCCCGCTCTCCAGTCCCCGGACCCGGTCCTCCAGGCTTCCCCGCGCCGTCAGCATCAGCACCGGCGTGCGGATCTTGTCTTCCCTGAGCGTACGCAGGATTTCAAACCCGTCCATGCCCGGCAGCATCACATCCAGAATAATGGCGTCATAGATCCCGGTCTCCGCCTGATCCAGTCCCTCCGTACCTGTATAGACGGCATCCACGACATAATGTTCCCCTGTCAGTACATTGGCCACAGCCGCGGACAGTTTCTTTTCATCTTCCACCAGCAGAACACGCATGCACATATGCTCCTCTCTCTAAACCCTTGCATGCATATGATAACAGCGGATTCCAATGGATGCAAGAATTGCCTTGACGCTCTTCCGGCCTCCGCCTATAATCAGTTTCAGTATGGTTTCGGAAGGGCGGTGATTGCGTGCACAGCCGTTATATCGCAGTGGTGGGCGGGGTTAACCTGGATATATCCGGCACTCCGGCCGCGCCGATGATCGCCGGAGACTCAAACCCCGGCGAGGTGCAGGTAACCTATGGCGGCGTCGGCCGCAATATTGCGGAAAACATTGCGCGGCTCGGACAGAGCGTCAAGATGATCACGGCTCTTGGAGATGACGGATATACCACGCCGCTGCGCGCGTTCTGCGAATCCTCCGGCATTGACATGTCCTATTCCGGCGTCATTCTCGGCATGCGCAACAGCACCTATCTGTGCATCAATGACGAGCACGGGGACGTGCTCTACGCCATCGCGGACATGGCCATCTGCGACAGGATCACGCCGGAGTTTCTCGAGGGCCGCCGGTCTGTGCTGGAAAAGGCATCACTGATCGTTGCCGATGCCAATCTTTCCCCCGAAACCCTCGTCTGGCTTTGCGAGTCCTTCGATGTGCCGGTCATGGCGGACCCGGTCTCCGTCACCAAGTCCACCCGCCTCCTGAAGGCGCTTCCGCACCTGTACTGCGTAAAGCCCAACCGTCCGGAAGCGGAAGCACTCTCAGGCATAGCCATCCGGGAAGACGCGGACCTAGAGACGGCAGCCGCAGTGCTGCTTGAAAAGGGATGCCGCCAGGTGTTCATTTCCCTTGGAGCCCGCGGCGTCTATTTTGACAACGGCAAAATACGCGGAATCCAGCCATGCCTTGTGCGGGACGTGGTCAACACCAACGGCTGCGGGGATGCGTTTTTTGCCGCCGCTGCGCTCGGCTTCCTGGAAGGCATGTCCATTGCCGAAAGTGCAAGGCTCGGCCAGGCCGCGTCCGCCATCTGCGCCATGTCCAATGCTGCGGTTTCCCCGGACCTTAATCGGGAGCGCCTGTTTCACCGGTACCAGGAAGCCTGATGCCGTTTACCGTTCACACAATGCCACCATATCTTACAGGGAGGTTTTTTCATGGAAAACTACAGAAAGTATCTCAATGTCAATCCTGAGGTTCAGAAGGCGCTGGATGAAGGCCGGCCCGTGGTGGCGCTGGAGTCCACCATCATCTCCCACGGCATGCCGTATCCGCGGAATGTGGAAACCGCCCTTCGGGTGGAGGAGATCATCCAGGAGCACGGCGCCGTGCCCGCCACCATTGCCATTATCCGCGGAAAAATGACCGTGGGCTGCTCGCATGAGGAGATCGAATACCTGGGCAAGCGCGGGCTGCAGGTGCCCAAGGCTTCCCGCCGGGATCTTCCCGTGCTCCTGGCACGCGGGGAAGACGGAGCCACCACCGTCACCACCACCATGATTGCCGCCTCCCTGGCCGGTATTCACATCTTTGCCACCGGCGGCATCGGCGGCGTACACCGCGGGGCCGAGACCACCATGGACATTTCCGCTGACCTTGAGGAGCTGGCCATGACCGATGTCATGGTGATCTGCGCCGGATGCAAGTCCATCCTGGACATCGGCCTGACGCTGGAATACCTGGAGACCAAGGGTGTCCCGGTGCTCGGGTACCAGACGGAGGAAATGCCGGCGTTCTATACCACGCATTCCGGATTCCGGGTGGATTACCGCATCGATTCTGCCGAGGAAGCGGCCAGGGTGCTCCGCACCAAGCTGGACTGCGGGCTCAGGGGCGGCATCCTGCTCACCAATCCGATCCCCGCACAGTACGCCATGGACCTGGACTACATCAACGCCAATATCTCTGCCGCACTGAAGGAATGCGACGAGAAAGGCATTCACGGCAAGGCCATCACGCCCTTCCTGCTGGACCGCATCCAGCAGCTGACAGGCGGAAAGAGTCTGGATGCAAACATCCAGCTTGTATACAACAATGCTGCCCTGGGCGCTGAAGTCGCCAAGGCCCTGTGCAGCTGACACGACATGGAAAGGGTGCCCGTATGAAATCACTGGAACTGAACACATTCCTTGAGTACCGTTATCTGTCCTCGCCTGAGTTCGCCCCCGGCGGACAGCGCGCTGCCTTCGTGGTCCAGAAAGCGGAAGAAGAGAGCAACAGCTATTCCGCCCGCCTGTATCTGTATGACGGCACGGTGCGCCAGCTGACGGACCTGGGCAGGGAGAGCTCCTTCACCTGGCTGGATGATCAGCGTCTGATCTTTCCCGCCCAGCGCAGCGAGCATGAGAAGAAACTGCAGGAAGCCGGCGTTGCCTTTACTTCCTACTACTGCCTGGACCTGCGCGGCGGCGAGGCACTTCCCTTCATGACCCTGCCCTTCCAGGCCCTGGATCTTCAGGTGATCGATCCGGAGCATTTCATGGTGATCGGTGCTTTCCACAAGGATATGCCGGATGCGTACACGCTTTCCGAGGATGACCGGAAAAAGCTGGCCGAGGACCGGAAAAAGGACACCGACTATGAAGTGTTCGACGAACTCCCCTTCTGGGGAAACGGCCGCGGCGTCACCAACGGCCGGCGCACGTCCCTGTTCCATGTCTCCCTGAATCCGTTCCGCATTGAGCGCCTCACTTCACCGGAAGAGCGCGTTTCCGATATGACCGTTCTCGGGTCGGACGTCTATTACACAGTCTCCCCCTGTCAGGCCAGGCGCAGCCTGCGCGGCCTGGAAATCCGGGTCTGGAACTGTGAATCCTGCTCCGGGCGCACGGTACTCAGGCATCCGGATTTTCTCGGCGGCAGTCTGGTCAAAGTGGGCAGTCAGGTCTGGGTACTTGCCTCCGACGGCAGCCGCTACGGACTCAATGAAAACGATTCCGTCTACCGTCTGGACGCAGAACACGGCAGGCTTGAACTCATCCGCCGCGAAGAATACGACATGTATTCTTCCGTAGGCAGCGACTGCCGGCTCGGCGGCGGACATCAGATGCAGGAGCGCTGCGGCTGCCTCTACCATATCACCACCCGGGAAGGCAGCAGCCATGTCTTCAGGCTCAGCCCTGACGGTGCAAGCGAGCCTGTCATGGAACTGGATGGAAGCGTGGATGCCATCACCGTCAGTGATCACGCGTCATGCATGCTCCTGGTGGGCATGCTGGACATGCATCTGCAGGAACTGTACAGCTGGGATCTGGAAAGCGGAAAGCTCACTCAGCTGACGCATTTCAATGATGCCGTGCTTCAGGATGTCTATGTGGCCCGGCCCAGGTCCATGACCATTCAGAGCCAGGGCGAATCCATCGAGGGCTGGGTGCTCCTGCCCCAGGATTTTGACCCTTCCCGGACCTATCCTGCCGTTCTGGATATTCACGGCGGCCCGAAAACCGTGTACGGACCGGTGTTCTATCACGAAATGCAGCTCTGGGCTAATAAAGGCTATATTGTCTTCTTCTGCAACCCGAAGGGCTCTGACGGCCGTGACAACGCCTTCGCGGACATCCGCGGCATGTACGGCACGGTAGACTATGACAATATCATGGACTTCACCGACGCAGTCCTGGCGGCATACCCGCAGATCGACCCGCAGCGCGTATGCGTTACCGGCGGCAGCTACGGCGGGTTCATGACCAACTGGATCATCGGGCACACCCAGCGCTTCTGCTGTGCCGCCTCCCAGCGTTCCATCTCCAACTGGCTGTCCTTCTGGGGCATTTCGGATATCGGCTTCTATTTCGCCGAGGACCAGAATGCCGCAAACCTGTACACCAGCCCGGAAAAGCTCTGGGATCATTCCCCGCTGAAGTATGTACGCAACGCGCGCACGCCCACACTCTTCATCCACTCCGATGAGGACTACCGCTGTCCCGAGGCGGAAGGCATTCAGATGTATGCCTCCCTGGTGGACCTGGGCGTTCCCGCACGGCTGTGCCTGTTCCACGGTGAAAACCATGAGCTCTCGCGCTCCGGAAAGCCGCTGCACCGGGTCCGCCGGCTCCAGGAAATCACTGACTGGTTCGAACAGTACGCAAAAACAGACCGGTCCTGATCGGATTCCGGTCTGCATCAAATTACGTATGCACGCTCCGCCCTCTGAGGGCGGGGCTTTTTACATGCCTGCCATGCGCTCCGGAGTCAGCGACTCCAGCACGGCCACGGCCAGGTCCTCGGCATGCTCAAAATCTCTGAGCGAGGCAATCCCGTAAGCAGAATGAATATA
>CACYNZ010000091.1 GCA_902775835.1 uncultured Eubacteriales bacterium
TGCCGGAGAGGAAATCCTGGAAGGCAAGACGTTTGAGAAGGTCCAGTAAGAAAGAGATCCGATCGTCGAAAAAAGGAGTAAAAAAGGAAAATGAAAAAGATTCTGGCAATTGTGGTTGTACTGATGGTATGCATGATGGGTCTGTGCGCAGTGGCCGAGGAGGATCATCTGGTCATCCGGGGCGATATTGAGGACGGCAGCTATGTGCTGAGCTTTGATCCCGTGGACGGGGATGCCGGAACCTGGGAGGCTGTGGCGCCTGCCGGGGACAATGCCCTGGTGCGTCTGGCGGATGCCCATGAGGAAGACGGGAAGTATCTGGTGCGCTTTGAGCCGGTGGAAGGCGCAGACGGCGAAGTCACCGTGCGGGTCCGGCATATGCTGGGCCAGGTCTGCGATCAGTACCATGATTTCACGCTCTCCATGAAGGATGGCGCTGTTGTGGAGAGCATCGGCGGAGCCCAGGGCATGTCCACACCGGAGGAAGACCTGAATGAGGTGCTTTCCGGGGAATGGTGGGAAAAGGATACCCAGTTTACCGTCATGGACGTGGACCAGGCACTGGACGGCGGCTGGAACATGGTCATCTATTCGCCTGTAAGCCATGGAGCATACATGGTGGAAGCAAAGCTTTTCTATGACTGCGAACAGGATGCCCTCGTATACCATGACGGAACGCTCTATGACATGCCTGTCGGAGACGAGAGTGCAGCCGGGCCCGTGGAACGGGAAAAGGGCATTGCGGGAAGCATCCGGTTTGCGGGCACGGAGGAACAGCCGGAGCTTGTGTGGACGGCCGGCAATGACGAGGACAGCCAGCAGACGGTATTCACGCGCGCGGATGCCCTGCCGGAGTATGAGTACACCGGAGAAGACCCTTACGTGAAGGCGGTTGTGGATCACATGATCAGCAGCGGCATGGCGGATATGTTCGCCAGTGAAAACGGAAGCGTGTTCATTCCGGAACCGGTGATCCTGAAAGTGGAAAATGTGGACGACAGTCATGCACGGGTGTACGGGAATCTCTGGGCCAGCGTGTATGTGCGCCGCACTTCCGTCCTCAGGTGCATTTCCGGCGGGGAAATGCCCGCGGTGGCAGAGCTGGAGCTGAAGGACGGGGCATGGAAGGTGACTTCCATGGAGACCGCGGGTGACGGTGAGGACTATGCCGCGGACATCAGGAAGTTCTGTAATGGAGACAGTGAACTGGAAGACGCTTTCTTCACAGCCGCGGACGGCGGGAGTGATGTGGTGAAGCAGGCACGCCTGAGCACGATCCGGGCCTATGTGGAGCAGAACGGACTTGTGATCACAGCCTATCAGGATCCGGGCTGGGATCCTGTGGAAATCGGCGAATAAACACTGCGGCTGCTGCCGGAAAACGGCAGCAGCTCTTTAATTGCCCAAAACGCGGGAGGAAATGCGCGGGACAGGCGGAACCGGGAAGGAATCCGCTCAGGCAGGGCGAAACAGAAGGAAAGGTTATATGATCCCGATTGCATATGCGTGAGAGGAGTGCTCAGATCATGGACCGGGAAGTGAGAATGCGGAATCTGGAATGCCCCGTGGGCATGGTGGATCTTGTGATCGATACGGATGCGTTCAATGAGGTGGACGATCAGTTCGCCATCGCCTATGCGATCCATGCGCGGGAGAAACTCCGGGTACAGGCACTGTATGCAGCGCCGTTCTTCAATGAACGGTCCACAGGGCCTGCGGACGGCATGGAGAAGAGCTATGCGGAGATCCGGAAGCTGCTGGCCCTGGCGGGGCAGGAAGGACAGTATCCCGTGTTCCGGGGTTCGGATGCGTACCTTTCGGATGAGCACACGCCGGTATGCTCGGAGGCGGCTGCGGATCTGGTGCGGCGCGCCAGGCAGTACCCGCCGGAGCGTCCGCTGTATGTGGTGGCCATCGGCGCCATCACCAATGTGGCCTCCGCCCTGCTGACGGCACCGGAGATCGCGGAGCATATGGTGGTGGTCTGGCTGGGCGGGCACGCGCTTTCCTGGCCGGACAACCGTGAGTTCAACTGCAGGCAGGACGTGGCGGCGGCACGGGTGGTGATGGATTCCGGTGTTCCGCTGGTGATCCTGCCGTGCATGGGCGTGGTCAGCGCGTTCACCACCACGGGACCGGAGCTGGAAGCCTGGCTCCGGGGACGCGGCGCGCTGTGTGATTATCTGGTGGACCATACCGTGAAGACAGCAGAGACGTATGCCCGGGGCCGGGTGTGGAGCCGTGTGCTGTGGGATGTGACCGCGGTGGGCTGGCTGCTCAATGACGGGGGAAAACTGATGCGGGACCGCCTGGTGCCCACCCCGATTCCGGAATACGATCATCATTATGCCTTAGATATGACGCGGCCGCTCTGCCGGATGGTCTGTCACATCAACCGGGACGCCCTGTTCCAGGATCTGGTGGATCATATCGCGGGAGCGGCGGAAGCTCCGGAATGGAAAGGCGTGACGACATGAAGCTGTTTTTCCACGTGGACCTGGAGTCCGGCCTGGAGGAATGCCGCAGGACAAAGGGTGCTGTGCTTGCGGACGTGCGGGAAGCGGACGAATACAGGAGCGGGCATATCCCGGGTGCCGTGCATCTTCCGCTGTCCGGAATGGAGACACTGGAAATGGACAGGGAAACCCCACTGTTTCTCTACTGTCTCCGGGGCATGCGCAGCCACAGGGCGGCGAGGACGCTGAAAAAACGGGGATACAGACATGTAAAGAGCATCGGGGGCATCACGGAATACACCGGGAAACTGGAAACGGGCGGGAACAGAAATTGACGCGGGAAACTGTGACCGTGCCGGGAAAAGAGGCGGTTTGCTGAAGAAAGAACAGTTCTTTTTCACAGCCGCTTGCAGAATCGGGAAGAATCATTACAATGGGCGGGAAAGAGAGGTTGATTTCATGGAAAAACTCTTCCGGCTTAAGGCCAACGGGACCAATGTACGCACGGAACTTCTCGCGGGCCTCACCACATTCATGACCATGGCCTACATTATCGCGCTGAATCCAAATCTTCTCACGGGATTCGGTGCCGAGGGCAGGGATCTGTGGAACGGTGTTTTTCTGGCTACCTGTATTGCTTCCGCCATTGGTACATTCTGTATGGCATTTCTGGCGAACAAGCCGTTTGTCATGGCTCCCGGCATGGGCCTGAACAGTTTCTTTGCCGTGGTGGTGACCAATATTGCCGCGATCACGGGCATGACCTATCTTGAGTCATTCCAGTCGGCAATGGTGATCATTCTGGTGGAAGGCATTGTGTTCCTGGTGCTTTCCGTCCTGAATGTGCGTGAAAAAATCGTGGACGCCATTCCGCTGGGCATCCGCCTGGGCATCGGGCCGGCCATCGGCTTCATGCTCATGAACATCGGGTTCGGGTCCAATGTGGGTGTGTATTCGGAAACAGGCGGTCCGTTCTATGCCATGCGCGACTTCTTCGGCGCGTTGACCGCAGGCTTCGGAAAAGCCCAGATGGGTTCCGGACACGCGGTGATGGTGCTGAGTGTGCTCACCATGTTTGTGGGACTGTTCACCATTGTGGGGCTTGAGCACCGGAAGGTGAAAGGTTCCGTGCTGTACGGCATGCTGACGGCCTCCGTGCTCTACTGGGCAGGCGAAGCCATATTCCTGCACACGAATCCTTTCGAAAGCCTGAAAACGGCATCCTTTGTGCCGCCGTTTGCGGACATGGCAAACACCACGCTGTTCAAGATCAATTTTGCCGGCTTTGTGCAGATCGGCTGGTTTACCATCATCACACTGGTCATTACCTTCTGTGTCATTGACATGTTTGACACCATCGGCACCCTGGTGGGCACCGCTTCCCGGGCGAACATGCTGGATGAAAACGGGAACATGCCGCAGATGCGCCAGGCACTGATTTCTGACGCGGTGGGCACGGTGGCCGGCGCTCTGACGGGCACGTCCACGGTGACCACGTTTGTGGAGTCCGCGTCCGGCGTGGCGGCCGGCGGAAGAACCGGACTGACCGCGCTGGTTTCCGGCATCCTGTTCCTGCTGTGCATATTCATTGCGCCCCTGGCTGCCATCATTCCGGCTGCGGCCACTTCGTCCGCGCTGATCTATGTGGGCATTCTGATGCTCAGCAACCTGCGCAAAATTGATTTCAACGATATTTCCCAGCTGCTGCCGGTCAGCATCATGCTGCTGGCCATGCCGATTTCCGGGTCCATCGGGCACGGCATCGGACTGGCTCTGATCAGCTATACGGTTGTGGAAGTACTCACCGGCAATGCAAGGAAGGTTTCTCCCCTGACCTATTTCCTGTCCGTGATTTTCCTGCTGAAGTTCTTTGTGGCAGTCTGATGCCGCAGAGCGTCAGAGAGGCTGTGAACAGTGTGTCACGGCCTCTTTGCGTTTCCGGAGTCGGATCAGGGCATTTGGCAGGTGCCAGCAGGAAAAGCCGAGCGTATCAATTCATGCAGGGCAGGGTGCTCTGCAGGGAGAAACAGGGGCCTGCCGGAATGACAGGGCTTTTGAGAAGAAGGAGATACAGACCATGGAAGCAGTAATGATCAATCAGGCCCTGAAAATGTGCTTTCCGGACGGATTCCGGAAGCTCAGCGAAGAGGAGAAAAAGGCCATGCATTTTCTGGAGGACGGCTCCGGAGAGTGCGTGGCATGTGAAGAAAAGCATATCATGGTCAGCATCGGATGGAAGCCGGCGGGCTTTCTGCCGGGGCTTCTGCTGAAGAGCGCGGACCTGGCCAGGGCGGCCGAGGGACGCGTGGCCCGGGCCATGAAGGGCAGCGGCTATCAGCTGACCGGGTTTGAGGACCGCAGCGTGGGCAGTGAAACGGGACGCGCTTTCCGGTATACCTATCAGGCCCAGGGAACGGACATGTCTGCGGAAACCGTTTCACTGAAAATCGGAAAGACCCTGTACTATTTCAATTTCTATGTGCGCTCGGGCGTGGCGGAGGAAGGCTTGCGGATCTGGGATGAAGTGCTCGCCGGAGCGCAGTGGCAGGCATAAGCCGGACTGGAATGGACGGATCAGATATGAATGACAGAAACAGCGGAGACATCCTGATTTTCTTCGGGTCCCCGCATCCGCATGGCGACACGGCGGCCCTGGTGGATATCCTTATGGAGGAGCTTCCCGGAAGATGCACTCTGGTGGACTGCTGGAGAGAGGATATCCATCCCTGTACAGACTGCCGGGCATGCCGCTCGCAGCGGGCCTGCGCCGTGGAGGACGGTATGCAGGAGATTTACCGGAGGATTGAAACCTGCGAGGGGATCGTGATTGCATCGCCTGTATGGTTTTCAGGCCTTACGGGAAGGCTGTTGGATACGGCCAGCCGGTTTCAGCGCTATTATTCCGCGCGCGCTTTCCGGCAGGAGGAGCTGATCCGGCGCTCCGGGAAAGGCGGCATGATCCTTGTGGGCGGCGGAAACGGAAGCCCGGAAAATGCCATGTACACAGCGGGCATGCTTCTGCGTCAGCTGAACATCCGTGACAGGTACCCGCCTGTCCTGAGCATGCGGACCGATACGGTGCCGGCGGCGGAGGACGGGTCAGCCATTCAGGCAGTCCGGGGACTTGCGGAGTTTCTGAAGCGGGGATAATCTCAAGGGTTTTTCGGAAGACAGACGGCTCTGATAAGCAGGGCGGTCTGTTTTTCTGTGCATGGGGGATAAAAAAAGGACTGCCCCGCACAGGCGGGACAGTCCGGGAATCCGGAACGGGAAGGATTATTCGCCGTCCACAAAGGCGTGATACTGCTTGGTCCAGACTTCGCTGCGGATCTTGCCGTCGGTCTCCCAGGCGGTCTCCACAGCGGCCTTCCAGCCGTTCTCGTCCAGTTCGCCCACCAGGGCCTTTTCCACGGCCTCGTCGATGAGGGTCTGAGCGTCATCGGTCAGGAATTCGGCGTCGGTGCCGTTGAGATCATAGGGCACATAGTAATCGAAGGGCGGGATGGCCTTGATGCCCGCGTCGATCTGATTGCGCATCTCATAGGCGGTGTAGGCGCGCCAAGTGGAGGTCTCACGGGTGAACAGCGGCTGCGGATACTTGGAGTAGTCGTACCACTCAAGCAGCTGGTATTCCAGCATGTAGCGGTCGGTGGCGCCTTCGGGCTGGGTGAAGTACTTGCCGTCTTCGGTCAGCACATAGTGATCACCGGCGATGCCGTAGGTGGCCAGCATGTAGTTGGCTTCATCGGCGAAGATCCAGTCCAGGAGCTTGAAGGCCCAGGAAGGATCCTTGGAGGTGGCGGACAGGGCTACTTCAGCCATGTAGATGGGGTTGCCGCCCCAGGCAGCCACGCCGGAGGGAGCATCGGTGAAGTTGGGGATGGCAGCCCAGGCGCACTTGCTGTCGGGATTGGCATTGACCAGGCGCTCGGTGCCCTGCAGGCCCATGTTGTACCAGCCGGAGCACATGCCGATACGGTCGGCAGCGCCCATGTCATTGGCGGTCTCATTGGTCATGGTGATGTAGTCCTGATTGATGTAGCCCTTCTGGTACCACTCAGCACCCTTGCTGACCAGTGCCCAGGCATTGGGATGCATGTACCAGGGCTTCACGGTTCCGTCTTCATCCAGGAAGCGGTCCACGGCGTCGCAGCCGCCCTGGGTGCCCAGGTAATACAGATGCAGAGGTCCGTTGAACAGGCTCTTGAAGTAGGGGATGTAGCCGTATTCATCGTTGGGATCGCCGTTGCCGTTCATATCGTTGTTCTTGACGCCCTCGAAATAGGCTTCCAGCTGTTCGAGGGTGGTGGGCATTTCCATACCCAGCTGCTCCAGCCAGTCCGTGCGGATGGAGGGCACGCGGCCGGCGGTGAAGGTCTCATGACGGGGCAGAGCCCAGATGTTGCCTTCGGAGTCCTTGCAGGGAACCCAGGCTTCCTCGGGGATCATGGCCTTGATATGGGGCATGTAGGTGTCGAGCATTTCCTCGGTGATGGGCTTCAGGAAGCCGTTGGCTGCATAGTCAGCCCAGACACCGCCATGGGCGGTCAGGTTGATGCAGTCGAATTCCTCGCCGCCGGCAAGCATGACGTTGACGCGCTCATCCCAGTTGTTTTCCGGGACCACGATGACCTCAAACTTGATGCCGGAGAGCTCTTCGATCATGGCATGGATCTTTTCGTTCTCCGTCTTGTTCTCCTTGTTGGAGTTGGAGCGGATGACAAAGCGCGCGGGCTCGGTCTGCACTTCACCCTCGGCGAAGGCCAGAAGCGGCAGGGCGATTGTCATGAGAAGCGACAGAGCCAGGATCAGGGAAAGAAGTTTACGCATGGGACAACCTCCTTTTGAATAATAAGGTATGTATGCCAATGGTCAGCCTTTGACAGAGCCGACCAGCATGCCCTTGACAAAGTATTTCTGCAGGAAGGGATACACGCAGAGAATGGGCAGGGTGGCCACCACAATGGTGGCCATGCGCACGGTTTCCGCCGGCGGGATATTGTCCATGGCCGAGCCGACGGTGGCCACGTCCGTGACGTTGGCGGAATCGATCAGCATGCGCAGCGTGTACTGCATGGTCCACCAGTCCTTGCGGTTCATGTAGAGCATGGAGTCGAACCACATGTTCCAGTGGAACACCGCGTAGAACAGGGTGATGGTGGCAATGGAGGCGGTGGACAGGGGCAGATAGATGCGGAAGAACACCACCAGGTCATTGGCACCGTCGAGCTTTGCGCTTTCCTCCAGGGAATCCGGAATCTGCATGAAGAAGTTGCGCATGATGATCATGTTGAACGCGTTCACGGCACAGGGGAAGATGTAGACCCAGAAGCTGTTCACAAGGCCGAGCGTCTTGTTGAGCAGGTAACTGGGGATCAGGCCGCCGGAGAACCACATGGTGAACACCACCAGGGCGGTGACTGCCTTGCGGGCCGGGTAGTATTTCTTGGACAGGGGATAGGCCATGAGCGTGGTCAGCAGGATATTGAGGGATGTGCCGACAAGCGTGCGCAGAATCGTGGTGCGGTAGCTGTTGACAATATTGGAACCGGAGGAAAAAATGAAGGAATATCCGCTGAAGTCAAACGTGGCGGGGATAATGCGCAGCGGATGCAGGGCGCGCTCGATATCCGGCGTGACGCTGCGTCCGGCCACGAAGAGCACCGGGTAGATCATCACGAGGCACAGGAGAATCATGATGATGTCATTGACCAGGAGGAATACGCGCTCACTGTGGGTCAGATTTCCGTTCATGCCTTCGCACCTCCTCAGAACAGGCCCTGGGCGCCGAGACGTTTGCTGGCGCGGTTGGAGAAGATAATCATGACCAGGACAATGACGGATTTCACAAGCCCCACGGCGGCGGAGTAGGAGAACTTGGAAGACTGGATGCCGTTGCGGTAGATGTAGGTTTCGAACACGTCGGAAACCTCATAGACCGAAGGACTGTAGAGGTTATAGATCTGGTCGAAGTTGTCGTCGAACATGCGCCCGATCTGGAGAATCAGCATGATGGCGATGATTTCACTGATCTCCGGGATGGTGATGTGGATGATCTGCTGCATCTTGGTGGCGCCGTCCACCCTTGCCGCCTCATACTGCTCCTGATCGATGCCGGTGATGGCGGCCAGGTAGACAATGGATCCATAGCCGATGGATTTCCAGATTTCGCTGATGACCAGGATCGGCCGGAACCAGTTCTTGGAGGTAAGGAAGTAAACGGGGGTTCCGCCCAGTGACTTGATCAGCACGTTGATGGCACCCATGTCCGGGGAGAGCAGGGTGTTGAGGAGTCCGGCCACCACAACCCAGCTGAGGAAGTAGGGCATGTAGGTGATGGTCTGCACCGTGCGCTTGAACCAGTTCTTGCGGATCTCATTGATGAGAAGCGCCAGGAGGATCGGGGCGGGGAACGAGAAGACCAGGCGCAGAAGGCTGATATAGATGGTGTTTCCGAACACGCGCCCGGCGTAGAGCGAGGAGAAGAACGTCTGGAAGTTCTTCAGTCCGATCCAGGGCGCGCTGGCGATGCCGGCGTATCCGCCGCCGGCGCCCTTGTAGTTCTTGAAGGCAATGATGATGCCATACATGGGCACATACTTGAACAGGATGAAGAACGCCAGTCCCGGCAGCACCATCAGATGCAGCCAGAAGTAGTCCACGAAAAAGTGTCTGACGGCCTTGCTGAAGGAGCGGTGCTTTGCATGCATGGCAGAACCTCCTTTGCTTGCGCTGCTATGGGAGAATTAGAGTTTGTCCGTGCTGTCCAGACGCATGACAGCCTCTGCATAGACTTTCATGAATGAGACGATATGCTCCCAGTCCTCACTCTCATCACACTGATGATAGTCCCCGTGGCCCTGGGGGAAGATGGATTCGGGGAAGAGACGCCCGGGCATGCCGGGGCCGTAGCCGAGGGCGTTGGGAAGCAGGGACGCGTAATTGCCGCCGGTCATGATGAAAGGCCCGGCAGGATCGCCGGTGACATCATGGTAGACATCGGTCAGCACCCGGACCAGCGGATGATCGCTCCGGAAATAGCAGGGCGGGCGCATGCTGCGGCGCTTACAGTCAATGCCGCTGGCTCCGGCCTTTGCCTGGGCGGAGGCAAGCAGGGCGTCGGGATTTCCGGTCACCGGGATGACGCTGAAGACATCCACCAGGAGCCGGCCGTTCTCGAAGGACATCTGGGTGGGCCGGGCAAATACAGGGCCGGATGCCTCGTCGGAATAGGCGATGCCCATGCTTTCCTCGCTGTCAAGAAGCGCGCGCAGCCCGGTGAGGCTTTCGGCATATCCGGGCAGGGCACTGCTGAGCTGCTCCAGCATGTGGAGCACGGCATTGTCGTGATCCGCCCGGATGATATGGAAGCCGTGGCCCTGGCTTCTGAGGACGCGGCCGTCGCCGAACTCGGCTGTGACCGTTTCCGGGGTTACGGAAATATTGGAGCCGCACCTGAATGCAAGCGATGTGCCGGGATCAAGCGGAATGCTGAAGCGAAGCACCTGGGAGCCGCGCTGCGCGGTGCAGACGGGAAAGCCGGTGTCCGGCACCAGGCTCAGGTCCGGGCAGGCACAGTTTCTGACAAACCAGCGCACGTCGTCCATGCCGTTCTCCTCACTGGTGCCCAGATACAGTGACCAGTCCCGGTTCAGCTCAATGCCCTTTTCCCGGAGATACCGGAACACATGGAACACGGCAATGGCCGGCATCTTGTTGTCCTGAATGCCGCGGCCGATGAGATAGCGGTGATCCACTTCCGTGCCCTCAAAGGGCGGATAGACCCAGTCCTCGGGATTGGGCACAGGCACCACGTCCAGATGGCACCAGATGCCGATGCTGCGGGCATGTTCGCGCCGGGTGAGCCGGATGCGGCCGACGGTATGGCTGAAATCATCACTGGAAAGGCCGTGGCGCGCGGCAAGGGTGTACATGTAGGCCAGGGCGTCCTGACAGGGCTGGCCGAAGGGCCTGACCGGAGAGGAAGGGTCTGAAATGCTCGGAATCCGTACAAGCCCGAAAAGATCATCGATGATTTCCTGACGGTTATGGTTTATCCATTCCTGCAGATCAGGGAGCGATAGATTCATGCTGTCCGCGCGGTGCCGCAGACCGGCACAGCGCTTTTCCTTCTTTCTGGGGTGTAAACCCGCATATGATGTGTTCTGTTTCAGATGAAGACATGATACATATGCATTATAAACGCTGCGGCGGCGTAAGGACACGTGAAAATGAATCGGATATCGTGCAGAATCGATCATCCTGCGCAGATTTTGCGTGGAATGCCTGGAATCCATGACGGGAGGAGCCTGGCTGGAATGTGTGGAAAAACCGGATAAAAGCGGCCGGATAGGACCAAAACCAATGAGGATCAGGGGAGGAAAGAGGATGATCGGAATTGCACGGCTTTTGATCTGATTTGCCCTATTCGAGCATGGACAGGAGAGCGCTGCCCTGATATGATGTATAAAAACGGACCGGAGGAAAGGAATATGCTTGAAAGCCGACTGAAAAAAGTAAGAGCGTCCATGAAGACCATGGGGATTGACCAGCTTCTGGTGACCAGTCCTCAGAACCTGCAGTACCTGACGGATACGCAGGTCAATGCGCTTGACCGGCTCAATGCCCTGATTCTGGGACAGGAAAAGGCTGTGCTGGTCTGCTATATGCTGGCCCGGGTGGAAGCGGAAGGCATGGAAACCGTAATCTATGAGGACTCGGAAAAGACCGCGGAGGCGCTCTCGCCCTACCTGGAGGCGGGCAGTATCGGGGTGGACGGAAGCATGGCCAGCCGTTTTCTGCTTCCGCTGCAGGCGCTGCGGCCGGACCTGCGTTTCACATACGCGAAATGCGTGGAGTCGGCCAGGTGCATCAAGGATGCAGAGGAAGTCAGATGCCTCCGGCATGCCAGTGAAGTGACGCATGAGGTCTTTGCCATGGCCTTTGCGCAGATGCGGGAGGGCATGACGGTGCTGGATATGGGCGCGGTGTTTTCCGACTGCTTTGCCAGGCTCGGCGCGGGCCGGTTCCCCGGGGATCCCATGGTGGCCATGGGCAGCGGGACCGCGGATGTGCATCATGTGCCGGGGTACGCGAAGCTGAAGAAGGGCGATCCGGTCATGGTGGACACGGGCAAGCAGATCGGCGGGTATTACAGTGACATGACGCGCACGGTGTTCTTCGGGGAGCCCACGGAGGAAATGCGCCGCGTCTATGACGTGGTGCTCCGGGCC
>CACYNZ010000092.1 GCA_902775835.1 uncultured Eubacteriales bacterium
TGCATGGCTGCAAAGCCATTTCCGATTAATGCAGATAACAATTTAATACCTGTGAATCTGCTCTAAGGAAAAGTGTCTGCCGTTGATATAGCATTAACATAAGTTTGCCTGTTCATGTTGGCTGACAATGAATAAAGAGAAACGGAGAGAGAACGATCATGACAGACTTGAAGAGATCGATAAGAAGTGACAATCCCCTGAATGGAAAGCATATCGTATTCCTCGGCAGTTCTGTGACTTACGGAGCAGCTTCGAATGGGGTCTCATTTGTAGATTTCCTGGCGGAGACGACAGGCTGCAGGGTGACGAAGGAGGCAGTTTCGGGGACGACGCTGGTGGATGATGCGCCGGATTCCTATATCTGTAGGATGAAGAAGCTGAATCCGGAGATGAAGGTGGATCTGTTCGTGTGCCAGCTCTCGACAAATGATGCCACCCAGATGAAAGAGATGGGAGAGGTTTGCCGCTCGTATGACTTGGATGATTTTGATACGCTGACGGTTGCAGGTGCCATCGAGTATATCATTGCCTATGCAAGGAAAACGTGGAATTGCCCTGTGGCGTTCTATACAAGTCCCAGATACGACAGTGCGCAGTACGCTGCCATGGTCGGACTATTGCAGACCATCCAGCGTAAGTGGAACATTGCACTGATCGATCTGTGGAATGATGCGGTTTTCAATGATATCACAACCGAGCAGAGGGGCCGGTACATGGCGGATCCGATTCATCCGACCAGGGAGGGATATCTTAGGTGGTGGACACCATATCTGGAAAGAGAGATATGCAGGTTGATGGGCGTCCGCTGATCCTGAACAGGCAAAGTGAAACCTGACAGGAGCAGCATGCAATGAGTGCCGCAGCTTACAGCGTACCCGGAAATGGATCATCGATCGACCTGGGTGCGTAGAAGGCACCATTCATGACACCGGCGAGTTCCAGCAGCATGCTTCCGATTCCGGCAGCGCCGTCGTAGTAACCGATCGGGGCGGTTACATGGGAGGGGCTGACACGGTCAAACGCCATATACCAGGATGCGGTGACGAAGCCAAAATGAGTTTGCCTGGCTTCTTCCTGAGATTCCTGCACTGCCTCTTGTACAGATTGAGTGTCCAGCCCATCAGCCAGTTCACCGGGGTACAGAGATTCCGCCCGGCCGCCGCTGAGTGCGGACTGCTGGGTTCTCTGGGCGCTGCCATAAAGAACCCGGCCACAGCGTTTTGCGTAGGACAGCCATTTGGAATCCTTTGTTGCTGTATACATGCTGAGAAACAGGTTCAGAATGCCGGCTGTCCCGCAGCAGAAGCAGTGAATATACCAGAAACCGCGGGAATGGATTTCCGGAGCACCGGCTTTGACCACGCCTTCCGCAAGCTTCTCCGCCCAGGCGAGGTCAGCTGAGTGATTCCGCACCAGGTAACGCTTGTAATAATACCGGGCGGTGCCTGCCGGACCATGACAATAACTCAGGTAGAACAGATTCTTTCGGTATGGCAGTGCATGGGGCAGCAGTGCGGCTTTCCCATCCGGGCTTTTAACAGCGACTGCTTTCAGATATTCCGGAATTCCCTCCTCAGCCTTCAAAAAAGCAGGATCTCCGGAGACCTCATATAGCCGAAGCAGAAGAAAACCGATGCCGGCTGTTCCCATCGGGAAGTTCGGATCCCGATAATCCTGAGGATAGCCGAAGAATGCCGGATCCACTGCGCGATAGCAGACACCGCCCTCGGGCTGCTTTTCTGCACGATCGAGGTAGGATCGGCCTGCCTGGATGGCGAACTCTCTGAGATCAGAGCGGTGCAGCTGTTCAGAGGCCTGAAGCAGAAACAGGATCGTCCCACCATCCCCGACAATTCCCGGATAGCTGCTCCAGAGTCTGTCAGGCGTACCGGGGTCTTTGGAAAAGGCGGCATCTGCCATGATGGCATCGGCAACTTCATGAACAACGCGGAGCTCATCCATACGGGACCGGGCATCCGGGTCAGCGGATGCGGCTTCCAGGAGTGCGCTGGCGGCGCCTGCCCACCCGGTTGTGTAAGCCCAGGGAGAGAAGCATTTCGACAAAGTTCTTTTATGATCCCAGCGCCATATGATGTAATGAGCAGCACTCAGGCTGTCTCTTTTGTAGAGTCCCATGCCATCTCTGGCATATGAAGAATCGGTTTTCTGAAGAGTCTGGTCCAGCTGAAGGAAAAAATGGATGATTCCCGCGCTTCCTGTATAGAGCGAGATTTCGTCGTTCCAGACTGCCTTTCCGCTCCAGGCGTCTGCGACATCCCAGACAAGGCCGTGAGGTGTTTCTTTGCGCTTCGACTGGATGTAGTTGGCAGCTTCTGCAGCAATTCGGATGTAATCATCGCTGGAGGGCTCGTCAAACAGGGCATGTGATCGGAAGTCCATATTATTCAGCCTCAGTCTCCGTAAAGGTTTCTGTTTCCGAACCAGCGGTGGAGTTTGTATGCTCCGGAACAGTATCCTCTTCTGAGAATGTATCGGTGGAAGGATCACAGCTCATAGATTCAGGAACTCCGTCAAGCTCGGGGAAGATCTTTTCGGTAAACTGTTTCTCATCGAGCTTATTGTTGATATCACCACTTTTCTGGAGGTCAGAGAACGCATTCGAGAAGGTATCCCTTGCTTTCGAGACTGAAGGGTTGAAATTCAGGGATTTGATGACCGCAACATTGTCTTCCAGAGTGCCGGATACATAGCCGGCATCGAGCTGGATTTTCGCGGCCTTTTCCGGGTCGGCTTCAACGAATGCTGCTCCTTTCTGGACAGCGCGTGCGAATGCAGCGGCACCTTCAGGATTGTTCTCAATCATGTCCTGTGTCACAAGCGCCATGCAGCAATACTCATCCTTGAATTTTTCATCAGTCCCTGTATCGAGCAGCTTGACAACATCATAGTTTTGCTCTGTCATGTACCCCATGGGTTCGTGCACGCCAATGGCATCAACGGCGCCATTATCCAGTGCAAGCGGAAGATCTGCCATGTCATAAGCGACAAATTTGACATCGGCATTGGGCTCGTTAACCTGGAACCCGAGATCCTGCAGCTTTCTCTTCAGATTCAGTGTGCTGGAGTCTGACAGCGTTGGAACGCCGATTGTTTTTCCCTTCAGATCTTCGAGACTGGATATGCCGGAGCCTGCCTTGGCGAAGAACTTGGTGCAGCCGGTATGAACGCCGGTCACGAAGGAGACTGGAAGACCATTGCTGATCGGTGTGATAAAGTTGCATGCCAGGCCGAAAGCCGCATCGATTTTTCCCGCCGTGATCAGATTCACGGTTTCGGAGGAGGCAGCAGATGTCACCTCCGCCTTCTGTCCGATCTTTCCCAGCTCATCGTCGAAATATCCATTTTCTGCGGCAATCTGCATGGCGATTCCGCAGACAGTATTTTTGCTGACCTGGATTCGTACGGTCTGGCCATCTGCCCACGCCGTATCTCCATATGCCGATATGATCAATGTGATGGAAAGTGCTCCGATTGCCAGTTTTTGCCTCCACGCGAAATGATTCATAGCTCTCCTCCTTGGTTTTGCTTTCTGTTATTGTTCTGGAAAATTCCACATGGGAATGTCCGGAAGTAACCTGGATTTATATGTAGAAGTCCGGTTCTGCGCTCTGTCCTGCAAAATTCAGGATTTCGAGAATCTTTTTCCGGTAGAGGAAAAAATCCTCCTGGCCGCGGACACGGGGACGAGGCAGGTGAATATCGATGATCTGATTCACTCGTGAGGGGCGGGAGGTCATAACGACAACCCGGTCTGACATATGAATCGCTTCGTCTACGTCATGAGTTACCATCAGCATGGTCATCTTGTGACGCTGCCAGATTTTCAGGATTTCATCCTGCATGTTCATCCGGGTGAAGGCATCCAGTGCGCCCAGCGGCTCGTCAAGCAAGAGGACTTTCGGTCTTCCGACCAGTGCTCTTGCGAGGGCTGCCCGCTGGCACATCCCTCCGGAAAGCTGGTGTGGAAAAGATTTTTCGAAGCCTTTCAATCCGACCAGGTCGATAAAATGCTGCACCTGATCTTTTTCTTTCCGGTAGACACCTCGGGCTTTCAGCCCAAACGCGATGTTGTCGTAGACGTTCAGCCATGGGAAAAGGTTTGCGTGTTGAAATGCATATCCTCGGTCTGCGCCTGGTCCGGTGATTTCAGTTCCGTCCAGAAGGATGGTTCCGCTGTTTTGTCTGTTCAGACCGGCAATTGCACGCAGAAGCGTCGTTTTTCCACATCCGGAAGGGCCGATCAGGCTGACAAATTCGCCTGGCATGATCGTCAGGGTGACTTCACCCAGGGCATGCAGAATTGTGCCATCGATATTACGGAAATCTTTTTTGACATGCTGGATTTCGATTTTTCCAGTTGTAACCTGGCTGCCTGTTACCATTTGATGACTCCTTTCTGCCAGACGAGTAAGTGATCTTTGAGGCGGAAGACCATCGTCAGAACAAAGGCACAGATCACAGCCATCAGGATGAGACCGGCATAGACGTTCGAATAGAGCATCATACTTTTCTGCCAGTCCAGATACCAGCCAAGACCGGACTCTGCTCCGAGAAGCTCCGCTGTGACAAGCGTGGTAAAGGAACCGCAGGTTGCATAGAAGACGCCCAGAAAGATGCTGGGCATCGCAGCCGGGACGCCGACACGGAAAATCTGAGTCCATTTTCCAGCTCCGAGCGTCTGGGAAACCTCAAAGTAGGCGTTCTGTACGTTGGCAATTCCGCTGCTGGTCATCAGCGTGATTGGAAACCAAACCGCAAGGGCTACCATGAAGACTGCAGCCTGATATGTAGTGGTGAATAATGAAAGTACGAGTGGCGACCAGGAAGTTGCGGGAATCGGACCGATGAATTTCATGAAGGGCTGGATCCAGTAAGCGGCTTTCTTACTGAAACCGATCAAAACCCCTGTAAAAAAGCCAAGTGCTCCGCCGATCAGAAAACCGATGATCAGGAGCTGACCCGACGACAGAACACATGTCAGGAGCAGTTTCCAGTCTGTCGGATAGACTTCGATGATACGGTCGAGGGAAGGGAAGAAAAGCACCGGAAGCAGGGCATATTTGGATACGATCAGGTTGATCCCGCAGATAAAAAGAGAAAGGCCGCAAAGAAAAGGACCACGTGAGACCAGCCGTGTGTCTGCTTTTTTCCAGAAGAAAGATAGTAGAAACAAAACAGTATATATAACCAGAATCGTCGAGACAAGGTATTGGAAATAGGGTTTCCCTGCTGCAACCTGTCTGGGAGATTCCGGGATTGCGATATCCAGAATCAGCGTCAGGATGAGCGCTGGATACGGGAGCAGTTTCTGGACCAGATTCTTGCGATTTTTCATAGGATGGACGCTTTCTATAGAAGGAAAGGGCTGAAACATCGGCTTTTGTCACTCGTCTTTATGTTTGTCAGCGATATAGGTTGGTCGAGAGATACTTGAAGGCATTGTCTGCACATATTGCAACGATTGTTTTTTCGGCTGCTTCAGGACGCTGTGCGATTTTAAGTGCGCCTAGAACAGCGGCAGCAGAAGACTGTCCCAGAAAGATACCATCACTCTTGACGAGTTCTCGGCCTGTCTCATAGGCTTCGTCCGCATTCAGATCCAGGTACTCATCACATTTGAAGCTGTAGTTTCGTATAAAATATGGAATTCGCTCTTCTGGAACATGATGGAACTGAAGGACACCGTCAATGGTATTCACTTCCGGATGATTCGGGTTTTTCAGGGATTCGTTTGCCGGTTGTGCTCCGACGATTTTGATGTTCGGGTTCATCTCACGAAGATAACGTCCTGTACCGACAAGCGTTCCTGAGGTTCCGACCAGCATAACGGCGTAATCGACCCTGCCGCCTGTCGCCCGCCAGATCTCAGGGCCAGTTGTATGGTAATGAGCCAGAACATTTTCAGGGCTGAGTCCCTGATTTACGAAAAAGTACCCATGAGCATCAGAGTAAGACTGAAGGAGTTCATAGAACTTGCTGAAGACAAGCCCCTCTGAAGCGATCAGCTCAGGAACGCCGGGGATATCATTAAATTGGAGGAGTTCAACCCCATAAGCTTTCAGAATCAGTGTTCGCTCGGATGATACTCCAGGCTGAATGACACAGACGTAGTGATAACCAAGTGCGTTCGCATAGGCAGCAAGTGCGATTCCAGTATTGCCACTGGAAAAATCCAGTATAGTGTCACCTTTCCTGATCTTTCCAGTCTTTTCTGCGCTTTGAATCATTGCCAATGCAATGCGGTCTTTTACGGATCCGGAAGGGTTAAAGTATTCGAGTTTTACAAGAATCTGCGCTTTGAGCCCATGCTCTTTCTCAAAATTGGTTAATTCCACCAGAGGGGTATGCCCGACGAACTCTGCAATGGATGAATATACCCTGTCTTCCATGTCCTGACTCCTATTGATGTTTTTAAAATGAACTAAATATATAAGACATATATATCTTATATATTATATGTAATATTGATTTAGCGTGATAGTAGCGCAATGCGGGAGAGATGTCAATAGTATTTGGATCGAAAAAGTAGGTTATTTAAAAATGAGAATAATTACTAAAATGCTATTGTGAATGATTCTGTTCAGTGATACGATATGACTATGGATAAAACTGAAGAGGGAATTCTATCAGAGAAATGGAGGGAGTTGTATGTGGCTGTTATTTGCGATTGGCTCGGCTGTTTTTGCGGCACTGACATCGATTCTGGCAAAGGTTGGAATCGAGGGCGTGAACTCGAATCTGGCGACGGCGATCCGTACCTTTGTTGTGCTGGCGATGGCGTGGGGGATGGTATTCCTGACGCATGCAGAAAGCGGGCTTTCAAGTATCGGAAAGAAGAGCTGGCTGTTTTTAATTCTGTCGGGACTCTGTACCGGTGCTTCATGGCTCTGCTATTACCGGGCGCTTCAGGTTGGGGAGGCCTCGAAGGTCGTGCCGGTCGACAAGATGAGCACCGTGCTGACGTTGATTCTGGCGTTTATCTTCCTGCATGAGACGATCAATGCCAAATCGATCATCGGGATGCTTCTGCTTACGGCGGGAACCCTGGTTATGGTCATTTCCTAAGCGAGTCATCAGATTGATAGAATGAAGCAGCATTTCTATGACTGAACAGCTGCCGGAACTCTACATGGGTACCGGCAGCTATTTTTATGGAGGCGATCGCTCATCATCGGGTGCGAAGATCACACTTCGTGCTGTTTATCTGTCCGGAATCGGATATAATAAACAATAGCTGTCGGGTGAAAGGTACAACCCCTGCGGCATAGGAGGCAAGAAATGAGAAAGATTCTGATCGTGATTGATATGCAGAAGGACTTTATCGATGGTGCTCTTGGAACGAAGGAAGCGGTGGCGATTGTCCCTGCTGTTGTTCGCAAGATCAAGTCCTATCCGGCGGAGGATGTTTACGCGACAAGGGATACTCATCCGGAGAATTACCTGGACACGCAGGAGGGGAGATATCTTCCGGTCAGACACTGCATCAGAGGGACGGAAGGATGGCAATTGTGCAAAGAAGTTGCTCCGCTGATTCCGGAAGGGCACATCTTTGACAAACCGACTTTTGGATCGGCCGAGCTGGCAGAGGCTGTCAGGAAGATGGCAGCACGGGAGAAACTGGAGGTCGAGCTGGTCGGGCTCTGCACGGATATCTGCGTTGTTTCCAATGCACTGCTTCTGAAGGCGGTGCTTCCGGAGATGAAGATTTCCGTGGACGCTTCCTGCTGCGCAGGGGTGACGCCTCAGAAGCATGAGGCAGCGCTCGAGACGATGCGTTCCTGCCAGATTCAGGGAATCTGAAGTCGTATGCACCGCTGGCGCTGGAGCCGGTCAGCATGGATGGCTGCGGCTGATGGCTGCAGGAGCCGGGTGACAGAAAACAGGGTTCAGAAAGGAAAGGATTATGCAGTTTGATACAGATATATTTGCACAGTTTGACAAAAAGTGGGCGCTGCTGACGGCGGGAGACAAGGAGAAGTTTAATACCATGACGATCAGCTGGGGAGGGCTCGGTACGCTCTGGGGAAAGCCGGTTGCCACCGTCTATGTACGGGAGTCCCGCTATACGCATGAATTCATGGAAAAGGGAGATTATTTCACGGTCAGCTTCTATCCGGAGTCCTGCAGAAAGACGCTCAGTGTCCTGGGGTCAAAATCCGGGAGGGACATGGACAAGATGCATGCGTCCGGACTGACGCCAATAGAGGCAGGCAGGACCATGACATTTGCAGAGGCAGAAGTGACACTTGTCTGCAGGAAGCTGTTCAGGCAGAAGCTGGAGACGGCCAGTATACCGAAGGATATCGTGGAGAAGTTCTATGAGGGCCAGACAGCTCATGATATGTTTATCGGGGAAGTCGTGGATCTGCTTTCATTCCGCACGCCTGCTTCAGAAGAAAGGCATCTCGGAGGCAGATAAAAGTTACTGGACACAGAAGGGATGGCTGGGAAGCGCAAGGCCATGGAAGAGCTGAGAAAGCCGGACAGGACAGGAGAATGCTGCAGAGCCTTTTTCCACCTTCCGGGGTTGTTTGAGTTTTATGATCTGTATCAGGTGTTTCTGCCATTATTCCGGAGACACAGGGATTATTTCTATAACTGGTGCGAAATTGGTTCGATCTATGGCGCACCGGCAGACTGCCTCTGGGGCGGCGGCCGTGTCGGCGGCGGGGAGCGTGCGCCGGAGGAAGTCCTTGCGCTGACGCAGGAGTATGGGATTTCAGCCAGGCTGACGCTGAGCAATTCGCTGCTTCGGAAGGAACATCTGACGGATACCAGGTGCAACCAGCTTTGCAGGGTCTTCAGCCAGGCACAAAGTCCGCAGAGCGGTGTCATCGTTCATTTGGATATGCTCCTGAGATATCTTCAGGAGCGGTATCCGGGCTTTTACTATGTTTCGTCCACCACAAAAGTGCTGACGCAGTTTTCTCAGCTTGAGGATGAACTCAGACGGGATGACTTCCGCTTTGTAGTGCCGGACTTCCGCCTGAACAAAGCCTTCGGCAGACTCCGGAGTCTGCAGCCTCATTTGAAAGACAAGGTGGAGTTTCTATGCAACGAATGCTGCTGGTTTGGCTGCACGGACAGAAAAAGGTGCTATGAGGCCGTCAGCAGAAGAAACCTGAGCAGTACGGCGCCGGAATTTTGCTGTAAGTCACCCGGTGCGGACGAGGGATACCGGTTTTCGAAGGCCATGGAGAATCCTGGCTTTATCAGTGTGGACGATATCCGGAACCGCTATATGCCGATGGGCTTTTCCAACTTCAAGATTGAAGGCCGGGGGCTTGGGAGCGCCCTGGTACTGGAGTTTCTGCTGTACTACCTGACAAAGCCGGAGTACCAGATCCATGTCAGGGAGCACGTCTATCTTGACAATATGCTGGATCTGTTCTGACAGAGGGCCCCGCCTTGCAGCGGTCATCGTCAGGCGGAGCGCGTATCAGATGGCCAGCGGGATGGAGGTTACAATGAAAAAGGATCAGGATTTTATCTGGACGCCGCTTTCCGTGGAACACATCGTCCAGGATGAATGGATTGACTTCCGGAAGGTGAAATACCGCTATCCGGACGGGAGAGTGTTTGAGCCATTTTATCAGTACAGCCGCAGAAGCTATTCCGTCATCGTTCCGGTGACGGAGGATGGGCGTTATCTGTGCGTCCGCCAGTTCCGGCACGGAATCGGGGAGGTTACAACCGAGTTCCCGGCAGGAGGGATCGAGCCGCGGGAAACGGGGGGCTCAGAGGGGGCAGAATCGACATACGATGGGGACACTGAGATGGAGGATGCTCTGATCTGCGCGAAGAGGGAGCTGGAGGAGGAGACAGGGTACGTGTCGGACAAATGGACACATCTGATTACGATTCCTTCCAACGCGACAGTAGCGGATAACTACGCTCATGTCTATCTGGCCAGGGACTGCCGGAAGATTACCGGGCAGCGTCTGGATGAGACAGAGGATCTGGAGGCGGAGCTGCTGACCGGAGAGGAGATCGAGCATCTGATCCAGGCCGGAAAGTTCCAGCAGAGTGTCCATGTGATGGCTTATCTGCTGGCGCAGCGCGTCCTTTCCTGACAGACAGGCCATGGCAGACAGGCACAGCCGTCAAACCTGCAGGGTCTCCATCGCGGCGTTTACAGGGAATCCGCCATCTGTGCTTCCTTGTTCAGCGTGAAGACATTCTTCTTATAGGAAATCAGTCCCTCCCGCTGCATTTTGCTCAGCTCATTGGAGAGGGCGCTTCTGTCGACGCTGAGATAATCTGCGAGCTGCTGCCTGTCGAAGGAGATTGCAAAGTGCGTGCTTCCGTGGATGAGTGCCTGCTCGGACAGGTAGGAGAGGAGGCGCCCGCGGAGGGACTTCGGGGCGATGTGCATCATCCGGCTGGACAGGTTCAGACTTTTCTGGGCCAGAATCCGAACCAGGTTGTGAACGATCCGCTCATGAAAGCTGCATCCATTCTGGCAGACATTCAGAAGCTTGTTCAAGTCGAGGAAAAGAATCCGGCACGGCTCAGCAGCGACGACATCACAGAGCAGCTCTTTGCCTGGAATGGCAGCGTAATTCTCCGCAAAGATCCGGCCCTGTTCGATATGGCCGAAGATGTTGCTGCTCCCCCAGTAGAAGTTAACGACGATGTTGACGCTTCCGGACTCCACCATGCCGATTTCATGAACCGGATCCCCGGCTCGGAGAATCAGCTCGTTTTTCTTATAGGCTTTTTCATGTGTCCCGAGGCATGAGAGCATCTGGCGGATTTCGCCTTCGCGGATGCCATGGAACAGAGGGGTTGCAGAAAGCATTTGAACGTCCATATTTATCCTCACATGTTGTCGTAACAACGTCTATGTAATGAAAAGTATAGTAATCTATGGCCAACAGGTCAAGAAAGGAAAGACTTGAGGAACTGCAGGAAGGATACAAAAGCGGATGCGTTTCGCTGAGATGATTTGGAGGAAAAAAGATGTGTGATAAGATGTTTTGTTACCAGTGTCAGGAAACAGCAAGGGGAACAGGATGCACAGTGTCCGGTGTCTGCGGAAAGAAGCCCGAGGTCGCACGGATGCAGGATCTGCTGATCTATGTCACAAAGGGATTGTCCTGCGTGACGACAAGGCTTCGCGAGGAAGGCAAGGCTGTGAAGAGCGATGTCAACCACCTGGTCACGGTGAACCTCTTCACAACGATCACCAACGCGAATTTTGACAAGGACGCGATTGCGGACAGGGTGACAAAGACGCTCGCGGTGAAGGAGGAGCTCCTTCAGCAACTCACAGATCGCAGCGGCCTTCCGGATGCAGCACTTTGGAACGGCGGAAGAAGCGAGTACGAGGAGAAGGCAGCATCTGACAAGGTCGGTGTCCTGGCTACAGAGAACGAAGACATCCGCAGCCTGAGAGAGCTGATCACCTATGGCCTGAAGGGACTT
>CACYNZ010000093.1 GCA_902775835.1 uncultured Eubacteriales bacterium
ATCTGACCGCCGCCGGATATGCCCTGGGGCTTGCCGGCGCGGCCATGGGCTATCTGCGGTATAACCGGTATCCGGCCAAGGTGTTCATGGGCGACACGGGCTCCATGTTTATCGGCGGCGCGGTGGTGGGACTGTCCATGCTGACCCGCCAGCCCTTCCTGCTTCTGCTGTTTGATTTCACCCTGATCATGTCTTCGGTCAGCGTCATTCTTCAGCGCATCTATTTCAAGCTGACGCACGGGAAGCGGATTTTCAAGATGTCCCCGATTCACCATCACTTTGAGCTCAGCGGCTACAGTGAGACCCAGATTGTGTCCATGTATGCCTGCGTAACGGCAGTGCTCAGCGTGTGCGCGGTACTCAGTCAGATTCGGTGAGGAATGATCGTATGGAAATGAAAGATAAGCGTGTCTGTGTTCTGGGCATGGCAAGGTCCGGTGTGGCCGCTGCCCATCTGCTTTCCGGGCTGGGTGCCCGGGTGACCATCTGTGACCGGAAAACCCGGGAAGACCTGGGGGAGTCCCTCGGGGAGCTGGAAGGCCTCGGGATTGAGTATGCGCTGGGCGGCGAGCCTGAAGACCTGCCGGGACGCACGGATCTTCTGGTGCTGAGCCCGGGCATTCCGTGGAACGCACCCTATGTGCAGAAATTCCGGGAACATCATGTGCCGGTGCTCGCGGAAATAGAAGTGGCCTCCCGCCTGATGCAGGGGCTGCTTGTTGCCATTACCGGGACCAACGGAAAGACCACGACCACCACGCTTGTCAATGAAATCTTTCTGGCGGCGGGCCGGAGAAGCCACGCGGTGGGCAATATCGGCTTTCCCTTTTCCCAGGCCGTGCGCGAAGGCGCGGCGGACGACGTCTATGTCTGTGAGTGCTCCTCCTTCCAGATGGAGACAGTGGACGGGTTCCATCCAAGAGCGGCGGCGCTCCTGAACATCACCGAGGACCATCTCAACCGGCATGGGACCATGCAGGAATATACGCGGCTCAAGATGCGCATGTTCGAGGCCCAGACCCCGGAGGATGCCGCTATTTTCAATCTGGACGATCCGGGGATTGCCGGACTGTGGGAACAGGTCCCGGGACATGTCTATTTCTTCTCCAGAAAGCGCGAAGTGGAAGAAGGCGCCTTTGTCCGGGACGGACAGGTGATTCTGCGCATCGGCGGCAGGGAAGAGAACGTCTGCCGGACAGAGGAAATCCGGATTCCGGGACCGCATAATCTGGAAAATGCCCTGGCGGCGGTGGTGCTCACCGGCGTCTGCGGCGTACCCGTCTCTGTCATCCGCGAGACGCTCAGAACCTTCCCCGGCGTAGAGCACCGGATTGAGTTTGTCCGGGAAATCCAGGGCTGCCGGTTCATCAATGATTCCAAGGGCACCAATGTGGATTCCACGCTCCGGGCAGTGGAAACCATGGACCGTCCCACGGTCATGATCCTGGGCGGATCTGACAAGCATGCGGATTTCCTGCCGCTGGCCCGTGCCATGAAGGACAAGGAACTGATCCGTGGAGCCGTGGTGCTCGGCGCCACGGCGGACCAGATTCAGGATGCGCTTGAGAAAACCGGCTTTGAACCGGTAAAGCGGGCAGCAAGCCTGGAAGAGGCCGTGCATCTTGCCTGGGACATGGTCGGGACGGGCAATGTGCTACTGTCCCCGGCATGCGCGTCGTTTGACATGTTCCGCGACTTTGAGCAGCGCGGGGAAATCTTCAAGGAAATCGTAGGAAACCTTCACGAAAGAAGTTGAGCATACATGCGTTTGGCCAAAAACCATCCGCTTCAGTTTCTGAAGGGGAAAAAGCATGAGGAGCAGCCCAGGGAGGACATCCGGTTCAGCTGGCAGACAGGCGGGTATCATATGGAACACTCCAAGCTGGAGGACGATGAGGGCGTTACGGACGGCAATGACCACGGATATCAGGTGGTGGGATACAACGGAAGCGCTCCGGACTGGATGGACCCCTTCAACGACCGTGCCGTGGACCCGTCGCTGGTCAAGGAACGCTCCCTGGAGCTGATGGATCACCGCGGAACCTTCTGGGAAAACTCCCGGGACAAGTATGTGCCCGCAGGCGTAACGCCCGTGGAAGCGGAAGCCGTGCCGCGCGGCAGACTGCTGCTGGAGCGGATCCGGAAAGTGGAGTTCAGCCAGCTGGTCCGGCCTCTGGTCCTGTTCCTTTCCATTGTGATATTCATGGTTGTCATGCGCTATTTTGTGCTGGACGTGCGTACGGTCAGCGTAGTCGGCGCCAGCAGGATTTCGGCGGAAGAGATCATCCGGCTTTCCGGCATCCAGAAGGGCATGAGCATTCTGAACCTGAATGAAGGCGCCATTGCCCGGAGAATCGAAAGCAATCCGTATCTGTGCAATGTGAAGCTGGACAACAAGGGCACCCATGAAGTGGTCATCCGCGTCAGGGAACGCACCGGCGAAGCCTATGCCAGACTCCGCGGCGTACTGTATGTTGTGGACGGAAGCGGCGTGATTCTCGAAGAGGAAGTCAACGCCGTGCCCTTCAAGGGCGATGAGGAAGGCCAGAAGCGTCTTGCAGCGATCACCGAAGGCCGGGTCGAACTGCTGCTCGGAAACGTGGGCAGATGCACAGTGGGCAGCCCGCTTCAGGTGAATACGGCAACGCTGTACACCATGCAGGAGATTTTCCGGGAGCTCAGGGCCATGTCCATGGACCACTATATTACGGAAATCACGCTTTCAGACCTGGGCAATATCAGCATGGCCACATCAGACGGCTATTCAGTCCGATTCGGTGACCGGAGCCGGGTGCACGCGAAGCTGCGCGTGCTTGCCCTGGTGGCAGACAAACTGAAGGCGTCAGCGAAGAGCGGCGGCACCATTGACGTGGAAATTCCGGAGTATCCCACCTGGATTCCGGAGAGCGTGTGATTTTCCGGGGTATACTTGCACGGAGCTCAGAAAGATTGTATAATTGACAAAGGATTTTTTCGGCCGTTTTCTTTGTGCCGTCAGAAAATCCGAATAAACGGGAGGTTGCGCTATGAAGACCACGATTGCAGCGATCGATTTTGGTACCAGCAAGATTGTGACGCTGGTAGCTGAGAACAGCGGAAAAACCCGCTGTGATATCGTGGGCACCGGAATTGCGGCATATGACGGCTATCTGCCGGAAGGATGGAATAATCCCCAGGAACTGAATAACCAGATTCTGGCTTCCATTTCGGATGCGGAAGCGCAGATGCGCCATAAGAAGATCAAGAATCTGAACGTCGGTGTGCCTGCAGCCTTTACCCGGGTATATGCAACCCAGGCAAGGATTTCCCTGAAAGGCACGGACCCGCGTGTGACCAGTCAGGATGTCAAGGAAATCTTCCGTGCCGCGGAAAAGAATCTTGGCGAGACCATGGGCGTGATTGTTCACTCATCACCGGCATGGTTCCGCGTGGATGATGGAAACAAGGCCATTGAACCCGTCGGACTGAAGGGCAGGGAGCTGAGCGCTCTGATTTCCTTCGTGGTGGCAGACCGCTATTTCGTGGAGGATGTGAGCAAACGCCTGTCTGAGCTGGGCTATATCGTGGATGGATTCTATTCCACGGCTGCCGGTGAGGGCATGCTGTTCCTGCCGGAGGAAGACCGCGACAAGACCTGTGCCCTGATTGATATCGGATATCTGAGTACGGATGTCATGATCGCCGAAGGCGATGCCATTATCTATCTTGAAACCATCGGCATGGGCGGCGGCAATATTGCCGTGGAGCTGGCCTACGGCCTGGATATTCCCCTGCGCGACGCGGAGGAGAAGATCAAGCGTGCCTATGTATACGGTGCCGATTCCCCGGACAAGACCTACGATATTCCCGGGGCGGACGGTCAGAAGCCGAAGTCCTTTACAAGGGATGAGGTCATGGCCATCATCAATCCGAAGGTGGATGAGCTGGCCAGTGAGATTCAGCGCTGCCTGGAAGCTTCCGGCGTCCGGCTGGGCAACTGGTCCAACATTTATCTGACAGGCGGAGGGCTTTCCTTCAACCGCGGCGGCCGGGAATACCTTGCCGCCAGGCTGGGACGTCCTGTGCGGGATACCCCCAAGCGCACGGCGACCTTCAATTCCCACGCCTATTCCAGCACCCTGGGTCTGCTGGACCTCATTATTGATACCGTGGAACAGAACCATCAGCAGTCAGCCGGCAGCGGCAACGGGATCGTGAATTTCTTCAGAACCCTCATGGGCGGCTGAGCAGGAATAGAGGCCGCTATGCGGCATACAAGTCAGGAGGATGCAGGATGATTGAATTCCAGAACGACAGTCAGGCCAACTTTGCGTCAATTAAGGTGGTTGGCTGCGGCGGCGGCGGAAACAATGCTGTCAATCGCATGATGGAGGCCGGCCTTCGCGGAGTGGAGTTCATTTCCGTCAATACGGACCGCCAGGCACTCGGCATGTCCAATGCCACCACAAAGATCCAGATCGGTGAGAAGCTGACCAAGGGTCTTGGTGCGGGTGCTGTGCCGGAAGTCGGCCGCCGCGCTGCGGAAGAAAGCCGCGAGGAGATTGCTGCTGCTCTGGAAGGGGCAGACCTGGTGTTCGTTACAGCCGGCATGGGTGGCGGAACCGGTACCGGAGCCGCGCCTATTGTGGCTGAAGTGGCACGGGATGTCGGTGCACTGACCATCGCCGTGGTGACCAAGCCCTTCACATTCGAGGGCAAGCAGCGCGCCAAGAATGCGGAAGCTGGTATTGCCGACCTGAAGCAGCGCGTGGATACGCTTGTGGTGATTCCCAATGACCGTCTCCTGCAGGTGGTCAGCAAGGGAACCAGCATGCTGGAAGCCTTCCGGACAGCGGACGACGTGCTGCGCCAGGGCATTCAGGGCATTTCGGACCTGATCGCCGTGCCTGCACTGATCAACCTCGACTTTGCAGACGTGAAGACCGTCATGGAATCCGGCGGTATGGCGCACATGGGCATCGGCGCGGCCAAGGGCGAGAACCGTATGGTGAACGCGGCCAAGGAAGCGATTTCCAGCCCGTTGCTTGAAACCAGCATTGACGGCGCAAGGGCTGTTCTGATCAATATCACCGGCGGAAGCGATATCTCCATCATGGATATCAATGAAGCCGCGAATATGGTCATGCAGGCCGCGGATCCGGATGCCAACATTATCTTTGGTGCCGGCATTGACGAGTCCATGGGCGATGAAGTGCGCATCACCGTGATTGCCACGGGCTTTGAAAAGACGCCGTTCCCGCCCAGAGAGCCCGCACGCAAGCCGCGCGAGCAGGAACATGACCGCCTCTACGGTACCGGAAGCTATTCCACTTCTGCATTCTCCGGATATGCTTCTGCACCCCAGCGCGGCGATTATGAGGACAGCAGCTATGGTGCCTCCAATCTGGAGCCCACCAATACCTATATGTCTTCCGGACGTCCGTCCATCGGCGTTCCCGGCATGCAGGGCGGATATCAGAACTATCAGCCCATGCAGCAGGGCAATGTATACGGCCAGCCGCAGGTGTTCACCCAGCCGGTTCAGCCGCCGTATCAGACCACGTTCGGCTCCACCCAGCAGGTGCAGCCCACGCAGGATACCCAGAGCGGCCGGGCCATGGAGAAGGATGACAAGGGCATTCCCGCCTATCTGAACCATCGCCGCTGATTCAATGGAAACACATGACACGCAGTCTCAGATGGCTGCGTGTTTTTTTGCGTCCGGACATGAAAAAAGCCGGTCATGCGGGGCATGACCGGCCGGGAGACAGGAGATCAGACTTTCCAGACTGCTGCGCCGTGAGGCGGAAGCTTGGACATGAGCCGGCCGGAGATCCTGTTTCCGGTCCAGAGCTCTTCCGCGTCATGGATGGGCTTTTCCACCACATCTTCACCGACGCAGACTTTGCGCTCTTCATCCGAGAGATTGAACAGGCCTACATAGACGGCACTGCCGTTGATTTCGTGCGCCATCCAGACGCATTCATGCTCCGTGCGGTATAGAGGATGCGCGCAGGAGGTCGTCTTTTCCATGCCCAGCACCTTTGCGTTGGTCAGGAGCTTCATGGAAAAATCGTCCATCTTGGTCAGCTCGCCGCCGATCATGAGCGGGGAGCGCATGAGGCACCAGAGGCTCATCATGGTAATGAGCTCCGGGTTCGTGAAATTCGTCCAGTCGTCCGGGCGGTAATCCTGGCGCAGCGCGCCGATGGGCAGCATGTCCGCGTCCGGCCAGTGTCCGGGACCGGAATGGATGCACCATTTTTCCGCGCGTTCGAACATGGCAAGAAGCTGTTTCCAGTTGTCCCAGAAATCATCCGTGATCCGCCACATATTCGCGAACTTCTTCAGATGCTCGGCGCGCTCCACAGGGGCGGGGCCGGGAGAGAGACTGAGCACCATGTCGCGGCCGGAATTCCGGGCGGCGCGGGAAATCGCCTCAATTTCCTTCTCACAGTGGGGATATTCCCGGGCGATATCGTCACACTTGATGAAATCCACGCCCCAGTCCGCGTACATGCGGAACAGAGAGTCATAGTAGGCCTGTCCGGGCACGGTGCCGTCCTCCCGGGGCGTGCAGTCAATGCCGTACATATCCGGGTTCCAGGCGCACACGGAATTGGACAGGGCGATCTGGTCACAGGTCAGGTCGCTGCCGAGGACCGGCAGGTGCTGATGGGCGGCCATGCGGGGAAGACCGCGCATGATATGGATGCCGAACTTGAGACCGAGGCTGTGCACATACTCGGCCAGCGGGCGGAATCCGGCCCCGTCTCTGGCGGAAGGAAAACGGTTTTTAGCCGGCTGGAGACGTCCGTTTGCGTCCATGCACAGCGGGGCAAAGGGGACATACTCGTGCGTGGATGCGCTGGGCTGATACCACTGAATGTCCACAACAATGTATTCCCAGCCGTACTGTTTGAGGTGTTCGGCCATGAACCGGGCATTGCTGCGCACTGTTTCTTCCGTCACTGCGGCGCCATAGCAGTCCCAGCTGTTCCAGCCCATGGGTGGAAAGGCAGCGATCATGAAACCATCTCCTTGCAATCAAAAAAATGGGAAGCCCGGAGCGCAGTGTACTGGATTTGGAGTCAAACGTCAATCGGCACAGATTACAGAAAATTGGGCCGGTCGATGTTGCTGCTGGGGTCCCGGCGCTTGATTTCGCTGGGGGATACGCCGAACTCCTTCTTGAAGGCGCGGCTGAAATAATAGGGATCCGAAAATCCGCAGGAAGCGGCAATCTCCTTGACGGAATAGCTGCCGGTGCGCAGTCGGGCATAGGCTTCCTCCAGCTTTTCATGAAGCTGGTATTCATGAATGGATTTTCCCATAATTCGGGCAAAGCGCGTGGAAAGTGTCCGGACATTGAACCCGGTGATGGCCGCGCATTCCTCCAGGGAGAAGAAGCGGCCGGGCTCATTGCGGAAATGCGAAAGCAGCTGAACGATCCATTCTTCACTCCGCACCTGATTCTTCCGGGCGGCATAGGCAATGTCATTGAGCAGAAGAATGAGAAGCAGGGAGAGACGGCGCTGGCGGTCATCCCGGTGGGACCAGAACAGGGAAATAATATCGGAGAAAAGATTCGTGACCGTATTGTCCAGGCCCACATGCACCTGCGCGGGAATGCAGAGAATGCTGCCCGTGGCATACGCATGGGTTTCCGGGGCAGTGAGGGGCAGATGGCTCCGGTCGCTTGTGAGGGTCTCAAAGTGAATGAACATATTCCGGGAGTTCACGGTGCAGGGTGAGACACCCCAGTGATGCCCGCCAGCGTGAAGGAAAAGAATGTCGCCCGGCCGCAGGGAATAGACCACGTCATCTTCCGCGACCTGCCATTCGCCTTCCACGATGAGCATGATGTCGTGCTCCTGCATGATGCGGTCCACATGCAGCTCGGGAATGGGATAGATATTGGTTCCGCACAGCGTGACCCTGCGCGTGGCGCTGATATCGAGGACATTGTAATCCATGATGCACTCTCCCTGCTGGAAGTCCCATATATTTCCGGAAAATCCATCTTTTTTCCTGAATATCCATGAAAACATGGACCAAATCCACTTGTATCTTACAGGAAAGCCCGATAAAAAACAAGCCCGGACGTAACTCTGTTTTATTTTATAAAGGGACAGTATTTCAAAGCAGGCGACAAAAACAGCATCGGAGATTCTGCTCGGGATGTGAATACCAGGCATATGTCAGAATAATGCTGAAAAATGCCCGTATTGTACATGAAATTTCCGATTAATCCATTGTTTGGGGAAGCAGAAATCTTCTATAATGATGCCAGCAGATGTTCCCCGGATGTTCGTGGAACATCCCAAAATATCATAGGAGGCTTGCCAATATGAAACGTACGTTTGCCGTGATCCTGGCCATCGCGCTGCTGCTTGGTTCCATGACCTTTGCATCGGCTGAAGGCGACAAGGTGAAGCTCACCGGTCTTTTCATTGCGCATCCCCTGACCAAGTCCGTGTATGACATGAACTGGCTCATGGAGATCGAAGAAGCTGCTGGTGTGGAGATTGAATGGGAACAGATCTATACTGACTGGAACCAGATCAAGACCACCCGCTTCGCTGCCGGGGATATTCCGGACATCCTGATCAATGCCACCGGCGACAGCGACTACACCACCTATGACGGACTGTTTGCGGAACTGACCGATGCCATCGCTCAGTGGTGCCCCAACATCACCGCCATGTTCGAGGAAGAGCCTGATACGCTGGCTCTGGCCAAGACCTTTGAAGGCAAGATCTACGCCACCCCCAAATTCCAGGGCAAGTGGCCGGACTGCAACGGCGTGATGTTCATCAACAAGGTGTGGCTGGACAACCTGGGGCTGCAGGCTCCCACCACTCTGTCTGAACTGAAGAACGTTCTGATTGCCTTCCGTGACAATGATGCCAACGGAAACGGCGATCCCAACGATGAAGTGCCCATGGACTTCAACGGCTGGTTCGGCGGTGCCTACTCCCTGAGCAACCTGATCGGCTCCTGGGGCATTCAGCTGGTCAACTGGGGCAGCGATGCCTATTTCGCCGAGGGCGGCCAGATCAAGAACTACGCTGTGGATGAGCGCTACAAGGCCATGATGACCTACCTGGCGGATCTGTACAGCGAGAAGCTGATCAACGAAAACGCCATCACCAACGACTACTCCATGTTCCAGTCCCTGTCCCGCGGCGATGCCAACGGCAACGCTCTGGTAGGCGTGGTTCTGGGATGGGAGGAAACTGACAAGTTCGGTCCCAAGCTGTATGAGCAGTACATCCCCGTAGGTCCCTTCGTGGATGACGTGGACGACAAGGCCACTTCCGAACCCCGCTGGACCTATGACTTCTCCGGTCTGAACATGTCCAGCAACCGCGTGGCTGTCAGCGCCAAGTGCGCCAACCTGGAAGCCGCGATGAAGTTCATCGACAAGTTCTATGATCCCGAAGTCTCCGTGCAGGTACTCTTCGGCTCCATCTCTGAAGGCAATGTGTCCAAGGTGGGCGACAACCACTACAAGGTAGAGGATCCGCCGGCCGAGGCCAACACCGATAACGGCACCTGGAAGTGGACTTCCACCTTCGCCGACAACGGCCCCATGTACATCCGCCGCGCCACCCAGGTGGACATGGCCAAGGATATGGCCTTCGCCATCGCCGAGCGCGAACAGTACAAGGAAGCCATTGCCCGTATTGACATGGACAATGAGTATTATCCTCAGTTCCTGATGAAGTACACCGTGGATGATCAGAATGCTCTTGCTACCAAGCAGGCTGCCATCACCAACGTGACGGACAGCTGGTGGGGCATCTGGCTCACCGGAGAAGCTGAAGTCGAGGATACCTGGGATGACTATGTGGCTGACGTGGAAGCCGCCGGTCTCTCTGACGTGCTTGCGATCCGCCAGGCTGCCTATGATGCTTGGAAGGCTCAGTAATCCGTAATCAAGAGGCGGGATGCAGAGCAATCTGCATCCCGCCTTTGTTTCCATTGCAAGGATCAGGAGGAATGAGGGTATGAGTACCACCGGTAAGGTCCGCAAAGGACACGGTCTCATATGGTATCTCAAGCAGGACTGGCAGCTGTGGATCATGCTTCTGCCTGCCATTGTCTACATTTTCATTTTCTGCTATATGCCCATGTACGGCGCGCAGCTAGCTTTCCGCAAGTATGATTTCACCAAGGGCATCTACGGAGGCGACTGGGTCGGGCTTCAGTATTTCCGCCAGTACTTTGAGAGCACCATGTTTTCCACTACGCTGCGCAATACCTTTCTGATCTCCCTGTGCAGCATTCTCTTCAGCTTTCCGGCTCCGATCGTGCTGGCCATCATGATCAACCAGCTGCGGAACCAGGCATGGAAGCGGACCCTTCAGACGGTGGTGTATATCCCGTACTTCATCTCCACGGTGGTTCTGGTATCCATGCTCAACGTGCTCTTTGCCAAGAACGGCGGCGTGCTTTCTGACTTCCTGAAGCTGCTTCACATTGTCCCCGAAAAGGCAAATCTGCTGGGCCAGCGTCAGTACTTCATCTGGATGTACGTGGGCAGCGGCATCTGGCAGGGCATGGGATGGAATTCCATCATCTATATTGCCGCCCTGTCCTCAGTGGACGTGCAGCTCTATGACGCAGCAAAGATCGACGGCGCCAATGTCTGGCAGCGCGTGCTGCATATTGAATTCCCGACTCTGGTGCCCACCATCATGATTCTTCTGATCATGAATATGGGCTCAATTCTCAACGTTGGATTTGACAAGATCTTCCTGATGCAGAACACGCTCAATCTCAAGTCCAGCGAAGTCATCTCCACCTACGTCTACAGCCTCATGGCACCATCCACCGGTGCTCCGCAGTTCTCTCTGGCTACGGCTGTAGGCCTGTTTACCAACGTCGTGAACTTCATCTTCCTCCTGCTGGCCAACTACCTCAGCAAGAAGACGACGGGTTCCGGACTGATGTAAGGGGGCGGGAGTATGGCAAAGAAGACAGTCAGCCTGGTGCCGGAAAAGAACCGCATCCGCGACCGCGATCTGTCCGACCGCGTGTTCCATGCGCTCGTGATTGTTCTGAGCATCATGTGCTTTATCGTGATTCTGTATCCGCTCTGGTTTGTGGTGATCGCCAGTATCTCCAATTCCGATCTGGTGAACCAGGGCAAGGTTGTGTTCCTGCCCAAGGACATCCGGTTCTACGGGTTTGAACAGATCTTCAAGGATGACCGTATCCTGGTGGGCTACAAGAACACCATTCTCTATGTGGTGGGCGGAACGCTTCTGAACATGATCGTAACCATGCCCGCAGCCTATGCGCTTTCGCGTCCCGACTTCAGGCCGCGCAACGCGATCATGCTCTACTTCGTGTTCACCATGTACTTTTCCGGCGGTCTTGT
>CACYNZ010000094.1 GCA_902775835.1 uncultured Eubacteriales bacterium
CAGGAAGCCCTGGATTATCATATTATCGATGAGATCTTCCAGCCGAGAAGCCGCTGATGAACTGGAGAAAGGATTTTTATGGCCAAGGACGATTATTCCCGTAATATTCATCGCTGCTCGTTCTGCGGAAAGACGCAGGCACAGGTGAAGCGCCTGGTTGCCGGGCCCAACGTATTCATCTGCAATGAATGCGTGGATCTCTGCCAGATGATCATGAATGAGGATGAAAAGCCCCGTACAGCATCTGCAGGCAAAGGCAAGGAAGAATTCGACGAGCAGGCTGAAAAGACGCCGTTGGGGATTCCTACGCCCAGAAGCATGAAGAAGGCGCTGGATGAGTATGTGGTCGGCCAGGATGATGCCAAGCGGGCATTGTGCGTGGCTGTCTATAATCATTATAAGCGTATCAGTCAGATCAATGCAAAAAAGAAGGACGACACGGAACTCTTCAAGTCCAATATCCTGATGATCGGACCTACAGGAAGCGGCAAGACCTATCTGGCTCAGAACCTAGCAAAGCTTCTGAATGTGCCGTTTGCCATTGCTGATGCCACCAGCCTGACGGAAGCCGGCTATGTGGGTGAGGATGTGGAGAACGTGCTGCTGCGCCTGATTCAGGCGGCAGGCTTCAATATTCAGGAAGCTCAGCGCGGCATCATTTATATCGATGAGATTGACAAGATTGCCCGCAAGAGTGAGAATCCGTCCATTACCCGTGATGTGAGCGGTGAGGGCGTACAGCAGGCCCTTCTGAAGATCCTGGAGGGAACTGTGGCGAATGTTCCTCCGCAGGGAGGAAGAAAGCACCCGCAGCAGGAGACGATCCCGATTGATACCACCAATATTCTTTTCATCTGCGGCGGCGCCTTTGACGGCCTTGCCCCGATCATTGAAAAGCGTATCGGAAAGAAACTGCTGGGTTTCGGTGCGGAAGTCATCGGACAGAAGGACGTGGATCCTTCCAAGGCGTTGAAGTCCCTGGAGCCGGAGGACCTGACCCGGTTTGGTCTGATTCCGGAACTGGTGGGCCGTCTGCCGATCACCGTGACGCTGGACGCTCTTGATGAAGAAGCGCTCATGAACATCCTGACAAAGCCCAGGAACGCGCTGTGCAGACAGTACATCAAGCTGATGGGCATGGATGACATTGAACTGGAGTTCACGGACGGAGCTGTGAAGGCGATTGCCGAGCAGGCAATTGCAAGAAAAACGGGCGCCCGCGGACTGCGTGCCGTCATTGAGAATGTGATGATGGATGTCATGTTCGATCTTCCTGACCGTAAGGATGTTGTCAAGTGTGTGGTGGATGAAGACGCTGTGCGCAATGGCGGTCATCCTCAGCTGGTTCTGGCAGACACCGCGGCCAAGGGAAAGCTTCCCGGCAAAACCGCTGCAAACGAATAAAACCAATGAAGACAGGTGCTCCGCATGGGGCACCTGTTTTTCTGCATATGGATTCCGTGTAGCTGGGATCATGCCGGCAGGCGCAGAGCATCGTGTGCCCGTTTATTGCCCAAAACCTCCACGATTTGTGCCCGCTTGTCAAAAGCAAAAAGAAAGAAGCCTTACACTGTAAGGCTTCTTGAGGATGGGGTTTAGAGGGCTCGAACCTCCGACCTCCACGATGTCAACGTGACGCTCTAACCAGCTGAGCTAAAACCCCTCAACCGAACAGATGAATAATATCACAATCTGTTCGGAAAAGCAAGAGGATAATGCAAAGAATTAAATATCAAATATGGTGGAAAAACATACCGTATTTAATATACACGGCTGCGGACCAGGAACCCGTCATTCAGCAGGGGATTCTTCATTCTGCTCCTGAAGCACGGAATCAATTTTCATCAGCAGTTCCGGGCGACCGCTCCGGTCTTCGCTGGAGAAACAGATCACCTGCCAGGGCTGAACAAGAAGGGCGCGGCATATGGGGGCAAGCTGCTTCATCCGTGCTCCGCGGCTGATCTTATCACTTTTTGTGGCCACAACGGTAAAGGGGATGCCCATTTCCCGCAGATACTGATTCATCTGGAGATCATCCTGCGTTGGCTCATGCCGGATGTCCACGAGACAGAACACATGCCGGAGCTCCTCTGCAGATTCAAAGTACCCCTGCATCATGGTGCCCCAGGAATCCTGCTCGCTTTTGCTGACCTTGGCGTAGCCGTAACCGGGGAGATCAATCAGATGAAAAGCATCATTGAGCAGGAATACGTTGATCAGGCGTGTTTTGCCGGGGGTGGAACTGGTTCTGGCCAGTTTCGACTGTCGTGTGAGACAGTTGATCAGACTGCTTTTTCCGACATTGCTCTTTCCGGCAACGGCGATCTGCGGCAGCCCGCGGCCTTCGAAGTCTCCATAGGCGGCCATGGAAGTGACAAAGCTGGCTTTCCGGATTTCCGGGATCTGGTCAGCAGGGATCGTTTCCTTTTTGGCATACTGATTGGAATATTTCTTTTCAGGCATGTGGTTCCATCCCTTCGGGCATATGAAGAAGCGCTTCCCGGAGAACATCTTCTACGGTATCGGCAGCGACAACACGGAACTGGCTGAGCACATAGGCGGGGATCTCTTCCAGATCCTTGAGGTTTTCTCTGGGAATGACGAGCACCCGGATTCCGGCACGGTAGGCCGCCAGTGTCTTTTCCTTGAGCCCGCCGATGGGCAGAACACGTCCGCGCAATGTGATTTCACCGGTCATTGCCACATCCTGGCGTACAGGGATGCCGGTGAAGGCGGATACAAGACTGGTGATCAGGGTGACGCCTGCGGAGGGACCGTCCTTGGGGATGGCGCCTTCGGGAATATGGATATGCACATCATAGCTGCTGTAGAAATCCGGTTTCAGACCCAGCTGCTGTGACCGGGAGCGGACCCATGAATAAGCGGCCTCGGCACTTTCCTTCATGACATCGCCAAGCTTGCCGGTGCTCTTCATTCCGCCTTTTCCGGGCATGATGGTGCATTCGACTTCCAGGGTTTCACCGCCGACTTCCGTATAGGCAAGACCGACAACCGTACCGACCAGTGGCTTTTTCTCCGGCATTTCCCGGGTATAGCGCGCTGCGCCGAGGTATTCATGCAGGTCATCCTGGGTAACCGTGATATTGGAGGCTTTGGTATCCAGCATCTGGACAACGCCCTTGCGGATGACCTTGGCGATGGAGCGCTCCAGGGTACGCACGCCGGCCTCGCGGGTGTATCCTTCAATGATGGAACGCAACACGGAATCGTCCATGGAAATGCTTCCCGGCTGCAGGCCGTGCTCGGCGAGCTGACGCGGGAACAGATGCAGGGAGGCAATATGCAGCTTCTCTTCCTCTGTATAGGACGGCACTTCGATGATTTCCATCCGGTCAAAGAGCGGGGCGGGAATGGTCTCGGCAGAGTTTGCGGTGGTGACAAACAGCACCTTGCTCAGATCAAAGGGGATTTCCATATAGTGATCTCGGAATGAGGAATTCTGCTCGCCGTCCAGGACCTCAAGCAGGGCAGAGGCCGGATCGCCGCGCATATCACTGGACATCTTGTCAATTTCATCGAACAGGAACACGGGGTTCATGACGCCTGCGTGACGGATGCCGGAGATGATGCGTCCGGGAATGGAACCGACATATGTTCTTCTATGACCGCGGATTTCTGCTTCATCGCGTACGCCGCCCAGCGCCATCTGAATGAATTTGCGGTCAATGGCCTTGGCGATGGCACGTACCACACTGGTCTTTCCGACGCCGGGAGGGCCGACAAAGCACAGGATGGGGCCCTTCATATCCTTTTTGACCTGCAGGACGGCCAGGTATTCGATGATGCGTTCCTTGACCTTTTCAAGCCCGTAATGGTTCTCGGACAGGATCTGGCGTGCACGGCCAAGATCCAGATTGTCCTGGGTGTATTTTCCCCAGGGCATTTCGAGCAGCCATTCAATATAGGAGAGGCTGGTCGTGATTTCCGGGGTGCCAGGTGCCATGTGGGAAAGGCGGTCGATTTCCTTGGCACACTTTTCCCTTGCCTCATCATTCAGGGGCGTTTCGGCAAGCTTTTTGCGAAGTTCCTCGGCATCGGAAAACTCGGTGTCACCGAGCTCCTTCTGATAGATCCGGATCTGCTCACGCAGATAATAGTCTTTCTGATTCTTTTCGACTGCCTCGTGAATCTTGTACTGCAGCTTGGTTTCGAGCTCGGCGATTTCAATGGCGGACTCGAGCAGAACGGAGAGCTTTTCCAGACGCTCAAAAGGCGGAATTGTTTCGAGAATGCTCTGGCGGTCTTTCAGCTTGTTCAGGGTGTTGGCAGCGATGACATCGGCAAGCTCGTCCGGATCCTCAATGGCGAGGATGGAATCCACTGTTTCCTGTGCGACACGGGAGCTGGTGTTGGCAAAACGGGTCAGCTCATTCTTGGCGGTGCTGACCATGGCCTCAAGCTCAGGAGACTGGGGGGCTTCCGTCTGCACGGATACAGTCAGTGCCTCCAGGGCATCGCCGGTCTGGCGCCACTGCTGCACCTGGCCGCGGCAGATGCCCTCCACCATGACCCGGACAATGCCGCCCGGAAGATTCAGGATATGCTCAATATTGGCAAGACAGCCGATGCTGTACAGGTCTTCAGGCCCAGGATCTTCCTGATTCTCATCCTTCTGCAGGACGAGGAGTACCGGCCGGCCTTCTGTCAGGGCGATATGGGCGGCACTGACAGAACCGGGACGGCCGATATCAAAGTTCAGCGTCATGTGCGGAAAGAGGAGGGTATCGCGGAGCGGAAATACAGGAACCCACATTTCCGCTGGATTGGTGTTACTCATTCAGTTCCTCCGAAATCATTATCTGGAATCCACGCCTCATGTTCAGAGACGGAGAAGTTTTTTCAGACGCGGTTCATAGCGTGTCACATACAGGAGCGTAAGCGGGGTCAGCACCCGGTCATACAGCATCAGACTGAAGACGAGGGCTGCGAGAAACAAAAGGCTCAGGATTCTGCCCATTTCCTGGAACTCGGCAAGAATGGCCGGGATGGGGAAGATCAGGGTAAGGAGCAGATACATGACCGCAACTGCCATGGAGAAGTAGGCGATTTTGACAAGCAGGCAGCGGGCTTTTCCCAGAATGCGGTCCAGACGCCATTTCAGGAGCGGATAGCAGCCGAAAAACAGATAGAAAAGCGCCAGTTCCTTGTCAAAACCGAGGATAAGTACGAGAAGGGCGGACGCCAGAAAGGTCAGCAGAGCGGCCCGCCTGCCGAAGAAGAGACGGCAGGGAATCAGCAGAAGCCCGCAGAGCAGCGGAGCTGCATACACCATGATCTGGACAAGGCTCGAGGTAAGCATCAGCACCAGGGAAAGGGCCGTGATCATACCGCAGAAAGCCGCGCGTACGGATGCTACGTGGGCAGACTGGCGAGAAGAGGTCGGCATGGCTTATCACCCTCCCAGGGGACCGCGCTGGAACCGGCGGATGCTTGTACGCACCTGCGGGGTGGGGATAGAGGAGGCCAGGGAACGGTTTTTCGTCACGTTCAGCACAAGCGCGACACCGCCCATATTGGTCACCATGTTCGAACCGCCGTAGGATACGAAGGGAAGGGGAATGCCCGTTATGGGGAGAAGACCGATGGTCATGCCCACATTCTCAAACACGTGGAACAGGAGCATGGCCATAACCCCGATGATGATCAGGGAACCGAACTTGTCCCGGGTATAATAGGCCAGGTACAGCATGCGAAGAATGATAATGAAGTATGCAGCCAGAAGCGACACGCAGCCGATAAAGCCCCATGCTTCCCCGATGGTGGAGAAGACGAAGTCCGTCCAGTCGGCAGGCACATAGTTGAGCTGACTCATGGAGCCGTTGATAAACATGCCGATGCCGGACAGACCACCGGAACCGATGGCGATCTTTGACTGTGTCTGCTGATAGGAGCCGGAAGAGGAATAGGCTTCCGGATTCAGGAAGGCCAGAATGCGGATCAGACGATAGTTGTCAGAACCGCTGGCCACCATGTAGCCGTACAGGGCAAGTACGCCAAGAACGACCACAGAGGCCATGAAAAGCAGCAGACGGATATCGACACCGGAGAAATAGAGCATGATGGCGAAGAAAAAGACAATCACCAGCAGGGAACCCATTTCGCCGGATGCCACAATGATCAGGGCGGGGATGGCCATCATGACCATAATCCTTACAAAGTCCTGCATGGTGCTCATGGGCTTGTCTGACTGGGAGAGCACCCGGGCCAGAACGAGGATCATGGAGAGCTTGGCAAACTCGGAGGGCTGAATGGTGAAGCCCCAGAGCGTATCGAGCCAGGCTTTCACGCCGGTGGCACGGTTGAAAACCCACACAACCAGAAGCAGCAGGTTGGACAGATAATACAAAATCTTGGATGAGCGCCGGAGCATCTCATAGGGAATGGACATGATGAGGGAAAGAATGATAGGTGCCACCAGAACGAAGAGACTCTGACGCAGGGCGAAAGAGGAGTTCACGATATGGTTGAGCAGAGGAACATCGGATTCGGAACTCGTGGAATAGGTGGCGACGGACACGGCCAGAATGCCGAAAAGGGCAATCAGCATGACCATGACGATCAGAAACCAGTCTGTGTGCGCACGGGTGCGCCGGTTCTCAGCGATCAATCCGTTTTACCTCCCCGATCACGGGATGGAAGAATCGGCTGTACCAGGGACGTTTTTTTCCGTAATCCGGGAACGGCGGGTTTTCTCCCATCATTCGGCCGGCAATGCGCAGGGCAGCGCTGCGGGCCTCACAGTCGACATCAAGAATGGACAGGTGATTCAGCTGGGCGCGGTAGACCGCCGGTTCCTCCGGCACTTCGCCCAGAAGCTGGACGTCCAGCGTTTCGGCTACGGTGGAAGCTTTGTACATTTCACCGATTTCAATATAATCCGGCACCAGGCGGTTCACGATAACACGCGGTCTGGGCAGCTTCTTGCCTGTCAGAACCTGAAGGGCACGCTCGGCGTCACGGATGCACAGGTCATCAGGTGTGGCCACCAGGATGATTTCGTCCGGATGACAGCGGGTCAGATGGCGGAGTCCGCGCTCGATTCCGGCGGGACTGTCAAGCAACACATGATCAAAGCGCTCCTTCAGCTGGGCGATGACCTTTGCGATCTGCTTGGGGTCCAGTTCCTTGACCCGTGAAAACTGCGGGCAGGTCATCAGGAAGAGGTGATCCTCACCGTCAGCGGAATTCAGTGCACTGTCCAGATCACAGCTGCCCTCGCAGACATCCATCAGATCAAACACCATGCGATCCTGCATGGAAAGCAGAATGTCCTGGGAGCGGAGTCCGATATCCATATCCACGATGCAGACATTCTGACCGCGGTGTGCCAGAGCGGTGCCAAGCATGGCGGACAGTGTGGATTTGCCCACACCGCCCTTGCCGGATGCAATCAGCCATACCTTACCCATAGTAGAACCTCCTTGGAATCATGGCGCAAGGGAATTGCCGACGGGAAGATCGTAATCCACCGTGCGCAGGTTCTCCTGGTCAAGATACCATTGAATAAACTCACGGGCGGCCAGGGAGGCGTTGCCTCCGGAGTACCCGTTTGGAATGAAAACGGCCACGGCAATCTCGGGATTCTCATACGGAGCGAAACAGACGAACCAGCTGTTGTTTTCAAGGTCAATGGAGGTGGTCTGAGCCGTTCCGGTCTTGGCCGCAATGTTTTCACGGTATTTCCAGTTCTTGAAGTACTTGCCTGCGGTGCCGTCCTGTTCGTCCACAACGCCTTTCATGCCTTCGTGGATGTAGTCCAGGTAATGGGGATTCTCAAGCTGGTTGACGAGCTGGGGAACACGCTTGGATAGAATCTCGCCGTCCGGCGAAGTGATGGAATCCACCAGAGAGAGGTTATAGACATATCCGTTATTGGCCACGGCACACACATAGCGTGCGACAGCCACAGGCGTGAGCACGGTCACGGACTGACCGATGGCGGTCAGAATGGTCTGGGAACCACCCCACTTGACCGTGTTCATGTAATTGTATGTGTCGGAAATGATGGTTCGGGTGTAGACCATTTCCTTGGTCATGCCCAGTTCTTCCATGAGAATGGAACGCATGGCGGGAAGCCAGTCGCTCTGGCCTGTATTGACGGCCATGTCCATCAGACGTTTCGTGCACGCGCTGAGACGGGCATCATCATAGTCAATATTCCGGCTCTGTCCGCATTCCTTCAGATGCTTTTTGATGGCATTGAAAACGATGATGGGCAGGGACGTATCCTGATTGGCTTCGTTCATGGCCTTGGTGGGATCATACAGCGTGTTCTGGCAGCCGACCACGCTTCGCACTTCGCCGGGCAGGTCGATGCCGGTACGGCTGGTGAGGCCGAACAGGGAGGAATAATGGTACAGGCGCTCTTCGCCCAGACGTGAGCCGAGCTCATAGAAGAAGTAATTGCAGGAGTGTTTCAGGCCGTCCACGATATTCTGATTGGCATGCTTGTACAGATAGCCTTTGGAAATCCAGCATTTCGGGGCCGTGGCCTCGTCGGAATTGTATTTCTTGAAATAGCCCATGTCCGTGATCAGCTCATCCGGCTGCAGCTCGCCTTCATTGAGTGCGCCGTAGCTGGTGACCATCTTGAAAATGGAGCCGGGCGTTCCGCGGGCATGAATGCCGTAGTTCAGAAGCAGATTTCTGGGGTCCTGAAGAATGGTGATGGCATCGGCACCGCCTGCCACCAGGGAGTTCAGGTCATAGGTGGGATAATTGGCCATGGCAAGCACACGGTCTTCCATGTCCAGCACCACAAGGCAGCCATGAACAGCCAGCTGAAGCGGATACTTTTCCCAGTCGCGGTTGATAATATCCATCTTGTTGTCTTCAAGCCATTTGTCATCCGCCATTTTGGCTTCCTGGATATCCCGGGTATCATTGACGTTCTTGGCTATGGCGCGCTCAGCCACCTGCTGATAGGAAGCGTGAATGGTGAGCTTTACATTGTTTCCGTCCTGAGGCTCCACATAATCCAGTTCACGGACCACTTTGGACAGCTGGTCGCGTTCCACGATGCGGTAGCCCTGACGCGTGGAAGAGTTCTGGGTCAGCCAGTCTTCCATGGAGGACTCAATGCCGTCGCGGCCGATGGTGTCGTTATAGGAATACCCTTTGGTGGACAGTGTCTGCCACATGCTCTGGGAGGGAATGGCGCCGATATATCCGATGATCTGAGCTGCGAGATTGGATTTGGGGTAGACACGCTTGGTGCCCACGGCAATTTCCATTCCTGAGAGCATCATGGATCGGGTTTCGACTTCGATCACGGTTTCATAGGAGACATCCTTGGCAATGACGATCGGCTGCGAGGAGAACACGTTCATCTGCATTTCACAGTAGATGGCCATGACCTTGCGCATGGTTTCCTCGTCAATGTCGGGAGCCACTGCTTCAAACTGATATCTCTTCCAGAGCGCGTCAATGCAGCTCTGCGCAGTGGGATAGCGGCTGGCGCTTAGATAGTTGTTGCTGCGCCACTGGCTTTCACGGATATCCAGTACCGCCTGGGAAAGGCGCTCCGGATCGCCGAAGAAAAACTCCCATTCACCGCTCTCTTCATTGCGCTGAATATTGAAGGAAATGGACAGGGTTCCGCCGTTTTTTTCAATGATGGAAATGGCGTCCATGATGGAGCGTGTGAAAGTCTGGTAGCTGGAGGAGGAGTTCTGGGAAACGTCCTTGTAGAAAGTGACGTTGTAGATGAGCTGATCCTCAGCGAGTATCACGGAATCGGCATCCGTGATCATGCCGCGCTTGCCGCGAAGAACAATCTTTTTGGTTCGGCCGGCTTCTGCCTTTTCAGCATAGACTTCACTGTCTTTCAACTGAAGACTGACAAGACCGTTTACCAGATAGGCAAACATGCCGACCAGAATCAGAATGGAGAAGAGATAACGCAGTGTGCGCGGCTGAATGGGAAATTTCCGGTTCACAACAGCCTCCTGACTGCTCAGATACTGGGCATTCCGCGCCGGAAAACCGGTTCCTCCTGATGAATGGGATATCCAAACAGAAGACGGAGCGGAATAACGAACACCAGTGTGAGGAGCGTGGTATAGATAAGATTACCCAGACCGGTCATGATCAGGGAACGGGTCATGAGGGATTCACGGAGATAAATGTAGACCAGATTGACGACTTCGTAGATGAGCATGTTCAGCATGGCACACAGAACCGTGCGCAGAATCGGATTGCGGTTGCGGCCGGCCTTGCCGAGACTGCGCTCATATTCCAGCTGCTGCATGGACTTATCGGCAAAGAGCACGGAGCATAACAGTGCGCTGGCCGGATAGAACAGCAGGGAAATGAGCTGGTGGGAAGGCTGCATCACTTCAAAGAGAATGCCGTAAATGGCTCCGCACCAGAAGGCACGCATGCGCCCGTAGCATACAGTGACCACCGCTGTCACGCAGATGGTGAACAATGGTGTGGACCCGGCAATCCGGAAATAGGGCATGATACATACCTGAACCAGATAGCCCAGGCCGATGACGGCAAAGAGCATCACTTCGCGCCGAAGAGAGCGGGAAATGAGGATGCGCCGCTTTTCCCGGTTGATGCTGGCCATCACTCATCCTCCTCAAGCGTCATGTCTTCCGGGCCGAGGGTGACATAAGGCGTGGGTGTCGGACTCGGAGTGGGGGACGCTGTGACGTTGGGATCCATGGTGGATACCATATGATACTCAAATGTGGGATCTTCGCTCTGAGGCGGAAGCGTTTCCGCAGCCTGCGTTTCCACCGGCGCTAAAGAAGGCTCAGGTGTGGGGGAAGGCGTTTCGGCAGGGGCCGATGCTTCCGGAGTGGCGGTGGATGTACTGCTGTCAAACGACTTGGACTGTACGCGCAGCGGCGGGACGGGACGTTCGGTTTCCAGGACCTTCGGAGCCAGTGTTGCTTCAGAACGGCTCTGAATCTGGCTGGCTGTGGACTTGTGCGTGAGCACCATGACATATTCGATATGCTGAAAGTCCGCCGTAGGCTCCACAACAATGTACTGCTTGTTGGCGTCCATTCCGCGGGTGCTTTCACGGACCGTGCCGATGGGGATGCCCTTGGGGAACGGCATGGATACGCCGCTGGTCACCACAATGTCGCCGGGCCGGGGAAGATGGTCGTCGGGAAGATAGTACATCCGGCACATGGCGGTTCCGTCAATGCCGAGGGTTCCGCGGACAGTTCCCTGGTCGCGTGAGGACTGGATCAGGGCCGCGATGCTGGCTTCCGAATCGATAATGGCACGGACCGTGGACTGCGTATCCGTGACCTGCTCCGTGTATCCGACAAGAGCGCCGGACACGATGACTGCCATGTACTCTTCGATGCCGTC
>CACYNZ010000095.1 GCA_902775835.1 uncultured Eubacteriales bacterium
GTATGCGCAATGGCCGTTACAACGGAACGAATCAGCACCTGATCGGGGGAAAACGACTCTTCAGACGAATCTTCATCAGCTGGAATGGAGAATACCTCAAACAGTGTACGGAAAAGCTCTCCACGGAAGCTTTCATAAAAACTCATGACATTGGAGGATTCACAATAGGTTCGGGCAATGGTATGTACATGCTCCAGCGACATGATGGGTTTTGCAAGAGCAATAAAGAAAAGAAGGGCTATCTGTTCCCTGGAATAGAGCTTATGCTGCGGATTTTTCAGGAGACGCTTTTTTACATAATTCGAAATCATGCTGGTGGTTATCTCAGTGTCTGTTCCAAGACCACTGAGATAGGAATTGAGATATCTTGCAGTCTGGTCCAGATAGAGGCCGACATCCGTGATCTCCTCATAGTGGGGGAGACGGAAGTTACGTATCTGCTCCTGCATGTTCTTCATGACATCCGGATTCAAAACAACACCCCCATAGGGAAATTATATGTTATTCCATGACGGGTGTCAATGTAACCGATTATCGGTTTTTAAAAAACTCTTGACCAACGATATATTAAGGTATACAATAATAATGGATGGATGAACGTTTCCTATATTCTCATCTGCCCACTGGAGAATGAGATATGGCACTTCGAATTGTTTCAGACTCATCTATTGACATATATTCTCTGCCAGGAGTGGATTTCGTCACGGTTCCTCTTCGGATCCGGTGCGGAACGGAAGAATTTACAGACAATGCGGAACTGGATGTCGCGCACATGTGTGATTTTTTTGAGCACAACCGTGAAAAATCCAGTACTTCCTGCCCGAATATCATGGACTGGCGTGATGCATTTGAAGGGGCTGACACCATTCTTGCCCTGACTATTTCCAGCGCGCTTTCCGGGTCGTATTCTTCATGCAGGCAGGCGATGGAAGAGTATCTTGAAGAGCATCCGGCTGCACATGGTTATGTGCTGGATTCCCTGTCCACAGGACCGATGCTCAGAATGCTTGCCGACCGGGCCATTGAACTCTGGTCAGATGACATGGAATTCCCGGAGTTTGTAAAGGAGATGGAACTCTACCGGAGGCACTGCACACTCGTGTTTACGCTGAGCTCCATGAATAACATGGCCAGAAACGGACGTCTGTCACCGGCCGTGGCGAAAGCCGCATCGATTCTGGGCATTCGCGTCATAGCCGTGGGGGACGAGGAAGGGCGCGTGAAAATGACGGCAAAATGCAGAGGCGCAGCCCGTCTGCCTGGGATTGTCGTGGATGAAATACAGCGTCTTGGGTTTCATGGCGGAAGAATCTATATTGATCACTGTTTCTGCCGCGATCTTGTAGACAGGATTCTGAAGATTCTGCTGGAACGGTTCCCGGGATCCCAGGTGAATCTCTGGACGACAGGCGGCCTGTGCTCGTATTATGCAGAGCGGGGAGGCGTCATTATCGCTTTTGAGGATGCACTCGCCCGGGTCTGAGGAGGTGCAGGAATGTACTATTTTGACTGGACGTATCTTCTTGTTCTTGCCGGACTGATTCTGGGCATGCTGGCCGAGGGAAATGTGAAAAGCACCTTTGCCAAATACAGGAAACAGTCAACACGCAATGGGATTCCGGCAGAACAGATTGCGCAGAGTATTCTCCAGGACAACGGGAACCAGGCAGTGCAGGTAATGCACGTGCATGGAAGCCTGACAGACTCCTATAACCCGGCCACTGAAACGCTCAGTCTCTCTGACGATGTTTATGGTTCGAGCAGTGTGGCAGCCATCGGCGTTGCAGCGCATGAAGCCGGCCATGCCATGCAGAAAATGGAAGGATATGCCCCGCTGCGCCTTCGGACGGTCAGCGTTCCGGTGGTTAATATCGGATCCAGAGCAGCCATACCGGTGTTCTTTATGGGCATGATTTTCTCCCTGCCTTTTCTTGAGACGGCAGGTATTGTACTGTTTTCGCTGTCGGTTCTCTTTTCGCTGATTACGCTTCCCGTGGAATTCAATGCATCCAGCAGGGGTCTGGCCATGCTGAGAAACGGCGGCTGGCTCACGGAAGAGGAACTGAGCGGAGCGGAGAAAGTGCTCAGGGCAGCTGCACTGACGTATGTGGCTTCCTTTGCAGCCAATGTGCTGAATCTCCTGAGACTGATCATGCTTTCCAATTCCCGGCGCAGAAGATAAAACCCTGTCCGGCGTGGACAGGCATCAAAAAAACCATCCGGCAGCGGATGGCTTTTTTGATGCTGTGAAGTTTTACTCATACACGGCCCGTGCTCCGCCGATCAGCTTGCGGCGGCTGTAGGCCATGACAAGATGCGCATCACCGAGCTCGGAATAGAACCCGCGCAGCGGTACGGCCACAGGCCGGATATGCATGCCGACCAGTGTATCCCCGATATCGATGGCGGCATCTGCCTGAATTTCTTCAGCAAGTGCGGGAGATGCAAGAAGCTTCCAAGCGGCAGCCGGAACACTGCCGCCGGCTTTCGGCTGGGGAATGGCCCAGACTTCCCGGAACCCTTTGCGTTCCAGAACATCTCTGGACAGGACGACCGCCCGGTTCAGATGCTCGCAGCACTGGAATGCCGGGATCATGGATCGGGTTTTGCATACGGAGATGAATGCCTGGGCGATAATCAGGCCGAAGTTGGGGTCGCTTGCCTTTCCGATCCGCGCACCGCTGACCTCACTGGTGGAACAGCCCAGGAGAATAATGGAACCGTTCTGGAGTTTGCCCGCCGATATGAGTTCTTCCACGCACACATCGAGAACTCTTGATGCTTCTTCCTTGAGAAGATCAGGTGTCATTTTTTTCAGCTCCTTTCATGCGCTCGCGAATGCCTGTGGCGGCCTGGGAGAGGGTTTTGGTGAAAAGGTTTTCCAGAGAACTTCCGACCTCCATGGAAAGGGATTCCAGAGAATTGCCCACACCAATGGACAGAAAGGAAGTGAGCAGGGAATTGACCATTTTTCTGGTTTCCGGATCCTGAATCATCATGGCCTGGCCCAGTGAACGCAGAGCGTTCTGACGGCGGGTTTCATGATCCTCGCGCTTGGAGTTTTCCAGCATGGAGAATACGGTTTCCACAAACACCTGCCGCTGAGCCGGAGTACAGGTTTTCAGCCAGTCATGCACGGTCTGATTGACAATCTGGGAGCTCCTGGTGGTTTCAGCGGTTTTGACGAAGCTGGGACCCAGAACCTGCCAGGTAAAGCCGTTATGCTGCAGTATGCCGCCTACGGTGGAAGTCTTGACAATACGGTAATCCGGATGATGATTCATCAGCACGCCGACAATGGATCCGCTGGGAATATAGGAGGCGATTTTTGGCTGGATCCGCGCGTAGCCTTCGGAGGCATACGTTTCATCATCCAGCCCGGGGCCATCGAAGGAACCGATGTAAGTGATGCGTTTCTGGATATGTTCCGGTGCGCAGGCGCCGGCGTACACGGCCAGATTTCCGCCTTTGCTGTGTCCTGTGAGCAGCAGCGGCCCGGAAGACTGAGCGGCAAGCCGGATGAGGTACTCCAGGGCAGCGGACTGGGCGGGCACGGGGCATTCATAGGAAAGCATGAAGTCTTCCTTCCAGCCTACAAGACTGCGGTCCGTTCCGCGGAACGCCACGACGGTTCCCACATGCGGGACCTCGAATGTTGTGGCGGAGAACTGGATATTCCGCTGGGCGTCCACATCGTCGACCAGATCATGCAGCCGGATATCGGAAAAGCGTTTCAGGGAGGGAAGACGCCGGATCATCTTTTCGCGGTCTTCCTTGGCGGTAAGGGTGGTCTGAGGCACATCCATGTATGCGGGTGCTTCCCTGAGGGTAAAGCCTTCGCGCGTGCCGGCCTGAGACTGAAAGTTTTGATAACAGTATAATGCCAGAATCAGACTGTCGATACTGCAGAAAGGCGCGTGCTCAAAGGTAAGGTCTCCGCGCCAGTCCAGGTAATCAAAAATATTCGTTTGCGTCATCTCCAATCAGGCAATCAGGCTGCCGCTGTCCTTGAGCTTTTCATAATCTTCCCTGGTGATCAGGCAGATACGGGGCTTGGCACCGTCCTTGGCGGAGACAATGCCGCGCTTTTCCATTTCGTCCACCAGACGTCCCGCACGTGCGTAGCCGATTTTCAGACGTCTCTGGATCAGGCTTGTGGAAACCTGGCCGTCAGCTATGGCCATTTCGATGCACTGGTTGAGAAGATCGGTATCACCGTTTTCATTCATCAGGGTATCAGCCATATCAGGCGGCGGTGCGCCGGCATCCTGCTCGATCTTGTTCAGGGTCTCCACAACCTTTTCGTCATAATCCGGCTCGGAGTTCTGGCGGATAAAGCTGGTGATCCGGTTGACCTCATCATCGGACAGGAAGCAGCCCTGCACACGCATGGGTGTAAATTCGCCCATGGGCTGATAGAGCATGTCACCCCATCCAAGAAGCTGCTCGGCACCGTTCTTGTCGAGAATGGTCCGGCTGTCAATGAAGCTGGAAACCTTGAATGCGATACGGCTGGGAATGTTGGCTTTGATCAGGCCTGTGATGACGTCCACGGAAGGACGCTGGGTGGCCACGATCAGATGAATGCCGGCAGCACGCGCCAGCTGTGCGATACGGCAGATATATTCTTCCACTTCACGCTTGCAGGTGAGCATCAGATCAGCCAGCTCGTCAATGATGATTACAATGCGGGGCATTTTTTTCTCGCCCTCTGCCAGGGACTCATTGTAACCCTCGATGTTCCTGACTTTGGCCTGGGTAAAGACTTCATAACGGTGCATCATTTCATCGACAGCCCACTGCAGGGCGCCGCTGGCCTTGTGCGGGTCGCTGACCACCGGAGCCAGAAGGTGCGGAATGCCGTTGTAGCACTGAAGTTCCACGACTTTCGGGTCCACCATGATCAGGCGGACTTCTTCGGGGGTGCAGCGATAGAGCAGGGAATTGATGATGGCGTTGATGCACACGGATTTACCGGAACCGGTAGCGCCGGCGATGAGAAGATGCGGCATCTTGGCAAGATTGCATGTGACCGGCGTGCCGGCAATGTCCCTTCCAAGGGCGACCATGAGCAGATCCTTGGAGGAGCGCATTTTTTCGGATTCCAGAACTTCACGGAGCGTAACCGTGGCCACCTTTTTGTTCGGCACTTCCACGCCAACCAGGGATTTTCCGGGAATCGGGGCTTCAATACGGACAGACTTGACTTCCATATTCATGGCGATGTTGGGGCCAAGGTCCGTAATCTTGGAAACCTTGATGCCGGCAGCCAGCTCCAGTTCAAAACGGGAAATGGCGGGGCCGTGGGTGATGTTGCGCACCTGTGCATTGATGCGGAAGCTGGCCAGCGTTTCCTCAAGCCGGCGCGCCCGTACGGCATCCTCTTCCGGGGAAATGCCGGACATGGGGGAAGGCCCCTTGAGAAAATCAATGCTGGGAAATATATAGGGCGGTTCCTGGACGACGGGTGCAGCGGATTCCTGGCCATCGCCGAACAGTGCATTCTTTCCGGGATCACGGATTTCCAGGTCCGGCTGCCAGAGACTGCGGCCCGTATCGGGCGGCAGCTGGACTTCGTCGGAATGCCTGCGGCTGGATGCATCATCCGGCTTCTGCTGACCGCTCCAGGAATCCAGCGGCTTGAGCAGTCCGCCGTCATCGTCCGGGAATACGGGTTCTTCCTCGGGTTCGGTATGCTCCTGGATTTTCTGTTCCACCTGGCTTGCCCAGGAAGAAGGCCGGCGCTGCCCGCGCTGGGTTTTTGCGGGCTTCTGCTCCGGCTTCTCGTCTGTCATGCTTTCGGCAGCAGGAGAGAAGGAAACAGCAGGTTCCGGAGTAAAGACGGGTTCATCAGGCATACTGCTCTCTGAGACAGACGGGACTTCCGGTCTCTGATAGGCTGTGGAGGTAGGGGCGGGTTCTGCGGGGGCAGCGGCCTGTGATTCCACGGGCACGGCCTGATACAGCCGGCCGTCAGGCCCCACAAAGGTATGCATGCCTTCCGTCGACCACTGGGCAGAGTCTGAAGCATTCTGCCATGCCGTGTCCTGGCCGGATGGCGTGCTCTTTCCTGCATCCGTCTGCCGTCCGAAGATTTTGGAGAACTGCAGCGGAGCGCTGTGCTGCACAACAGGGGCGACATGCTCTTCCGGTGTCTCCGGGATGCCGGCCACACTTTTGCCGCGCCGCAGGATGGATTTGGGATTGGGAACACGGTTCTGCCCGGCGGGCTGCGGAGGAATGGCTGCGGCGGGCTGGCCGCCAGTAGCCGCCTGGGCAGCTGCCTGAGCCTGATAGTACTGGGCTTTCTGCACCTGACTCTGCTGCCACTGAAGTTCCTGCTGGTTCTGGGCCTGCATCCGGGAGTCCCGCTGGGCGCGGAGGCTGGCAAGCTTTCCGGCCGCTCTGTCCCTGAGCTGGGGAAGGTTCAGATGCAGAAGGAAAGGCAGAATGGCAAGGGTGGCGATGAGACAGAGGATTCCGCTGAACACAGGTCCCATGAGACGCCAGAGCGGCCAGGCGATCAGCATGCCCAGCAGACCGCCGGCCCGGGGCGTGAATGAGGTTCCGGAGAAAGTATAGGCTTCGCCGAGCATGGACGGGAAGGAACCATCAATACTGTGCTGGTAGAAATAGTTCATGAGCGGAAGACGGGACTGGCCGCCGCCGCTGGTGTAGGAAAACAGATTGAACATGGTCATGAGCAGCATGTACATAACCGCTGCGAGCACGAATGTCTTCCAGTCCGGCTGTTTCTTGCCTGACATCATGAGCAGGACGCCGCCCCAGATGGGGAAGACAGGAAGCAGAAAGCAAAGGATTCCGCAAAGACCGCCGGATACGGTCCGGAACGCTTCGAACATCATTCCACTGAGCTGAATGACCACGGAAAGAAAAATCAGCGTTCCGAAGGCGATGAGTATGAGACCGCCCAGAAGGCGGAACGTCTGGGAATCCAGGGAATACGCACTGCGGCGCTTCTTCTTGCCCGTTTTAGACATGGACACCTCCAAGAAACTAAGGAATCAGAAAAACACTTTCCAGAAGATCGCCCTCGCCGGCATGCAGGCACAGACGATAGCTGCCTGCCTGGTAATAATCGCTGATGCCGCTGCTTACGCGCATCAGAGCCGCACGGTCGGGATCAATGGATACGGATGCGTCCGGCTCTCCCAGGATGGCCTGCCACTGACTGCGGGCGGTTGTTCCGCAGACAATGCCGGCTGCCTGAAAACGGTCAGAACGGATGCCCTGGATCACGCTGTGATCCCAGGTTTTGCTGGTCAGACCGTCGGTCAGCAGGAAAGCATTCCGGAACCGTCCGTCTTCCAGAGCGAACATTCTGCCCTGCTCATAATCATCCGGATCATGCAGGAGGCCGTAGCGGTCGATCACTTCCGTCATACTGTCTCCGATCTGCACAGGCAGGCCGGGAAGCATGCCCTGGGATGCGAGGGTGAGCAGCCGCTCAAGGGATATAGCGCTTCCCTGCAGAGCATCATCTGCGCCAAAGGCAGCAGGCAGGGAGCCTTCGGACAGAGCCAGGACAGGAAGCAGTTCCTGCCAGTTCAGTTGAATGCTTCCCGCATGGTCCGAGAGTGTGGACAGCTGATCATAGGGATAGAACAACGTGATGCCTTCCTGATCAGCCAGGAAGACTTCCGGAACAGGGGTCAGCTGCGCGTTCATCAGAAGAGGACTGAGCTCCGGGAACAGGTTTTCCTCCAGGTACGCTTCAAGAAAAGACCTGCCCTGCGCAGGATCGGTAAAGAAGTCCTCAAGACGGAACGCTGACGCATCCGAGAGGCGGCAGTTCACCGCAGCGCTGCGGAATTCCCTGCGGGCGCCCGTGATGGGACCGCTGGTTTCCAAGACGCAGGAGAACACATTTTCACCCAGGCTGTACCTGTAGGAAAGGTCCAGCGGGATGGGTGAGGAAATCAGAACGGCAAGCCTCGCTGTGAGCGCGGCCACATCCCCGGCGGTGAGAATGGCATCGTTGATGCGATCCTCTGAGTCAGTGCTGTCAAGTCCGGTCAGAGCCGGATAGTGCAGATGATGAATCATGAGATCCATGCCGCGGTCTTCCACCGCCGGCGCGGTGAGGGCTGTACTCATGGAAAACACGGAAATCATCAGGGCACAGAGAAGGCATAAAAGCCGTAAATACTTACGCATGACGATACCTCCACAACTATATTCTACTGCATAAAACGTCTTTCGGCAAGAAATTCTTCCTGAAAGGAAGGCCTCACTTCCGGGAAAATGCATGAAGCACAGGAAAAAGACTGGACATGCCGGGAAAAGTGATGTATACAGGAGTAGAAAAGAATGGTTATGTGAAAGGATGTGCATGCAGTTGAAAGACGCAGCATATTATAACGGTGTGATTGCGCCGATTGCAGAGATGACGGTGCCCATGAATGACAGAGCATGCTTTCTGGGAGACGGCATTTATGATGCCACGGCGGTGAAGAATCATGTGGCCATGGATCTGGATGAGCATATTGAGCGCATTTTCCAGAGCGCCCGCCTCGTGCGCATTGACCCGCCCATGGATCGCGGGGAAATGAAGAAGATTCTCAGTAACATGGTGTCCCTGGTGGAGAGTCCTGATCAGTTTCTGTACTGGCAGATCACCCGGGGCGTGGGCCCAAGGAATCATCTGTTCCGTTACGCAGGGGAGCGTGCCAGCTTCTGGGCCTTTTCCCGGCCGCATACGCTTCCGGATGTCTATCAGAACTACAGTGTCATCACCCGGGAAGACACCAGATTCTTCCACTGCAATGTAAAGACCATTGACCTGCTGCCCTCCGTGCTGGCGGCTCAGGCCGCGGAAGAAGCCGGATGCAGTGAAACCATTTTTCACCGCAGCGGCCGGGTGACGGAATGCGCGCATTCCAACGTGCACATCCTCCGGGATGGACGGCTGATCACAGCGCCGCTGGACTGTCTGATCCTGCCCGGCATCGCACGTGCAAATATTCTGAACCTGTGCGTACGGCTTGGTATTCCGGTGGAGGAGCGTCCCTACGATCTGGAGGAACTGCTTGCAGCCGATGAAATCTTTTTCTCCGCATCCGATTCGCCGACCATGCGGGTGAACTGTGTGGACGGACAGCCTGTCGGCATGAAGGATCCGGACACGTTCTTCCGGCTGCGGGATGCCTATCAGGAGGAAATCCGCAGAAAATGCGGGGAAGTATGACTGGGGTCTGCTTCGTTTATGAATTGGGAGGGTGAAGAGAAATGAAACGTGCGGCATGTATGCTTCTTCTTCTGCTGCTGGTGGCAGTGGCGTCCGCGGCCCTTGCGGACGGATCGTTCAAGCTTGACCGGGACAACAATAAACTGTTTGAAGGACAGGTCCTGGAGCTGACGCTGAATGTATCCGGAGATCCGGCAGGCGCTGAGATCACATGGAAGTCTTCCAATGGAAAGGTTGCCCAGGTGGATGAAGCCGGCAGGGTGACAGGCCTTAACAAGGGCACCACCACCATCACGGCGAGCTGCAAGGCGGGCGGACGGACATGGAAGAGCTCCCTGGAAGTGACGGTGCAGCGTCCGGTATCCTCCATTGAAGTCAATGAAAAGAATCTGCAAGTGTATGATCCCTTGGATGCCTTTCTGGAAGGCCTGATCTCGGGGGACGGCAGTCACCGGGTGATCGTGCTGGCCAAGGGCGGCACGGCCAACATCAGTGCCACTCTGGAGCCCAGGGACGCGTCAAGCCGGCGCTTTGCCCTGGAAAGCTCAAATCCGGAGATCGCTTCTGTCGGCGAGAGCAGCATCCGGGGACGCGAAAAGGGTCAGTGCGAAGTAAAGGTCTATTCAAAGCTGAACCCGGAAGTCAGCGTCACCTATACTGTGCTCGTGGTGCAGCGGGTCAAGAATGTGAAGGTCACGCTGGACAGCAGGGAGATCGGCGTGGGCGATCAGACGCAGGCGTATGCTGTGCTTACGCCGGACGAGGCTTCGATTCAGAAAGTGACATGGACATCCACGGATGAGCGCGTGGCCACCGTGGATGATCAAGGCGTAGTAACCGCGTTGGCGCGCGGACAGACGACGATCCGCGCCACGGCGGCGGACGGATCCAATGTTCGCGGCGGAATCGCACTGACAGTGGCTCAGATGGCTGAAGCCATTTCCGTGGATCAGGAAGCGGTGACCATCGCCACCGGCCGGTATATCACGGTGCGTGCCACGGTGCTTCCCCAGAATACGAACAACAAGAAAGTGATGTGGACGTCCACGGATGAGTCCATTGCCAAGGTCAACGGAAACGGCAGAATCACGGGCGTGAAGGCCGGGACCTGCCAGGTGGTGGCAGCGTGCGCCACAGATGCGGAGCTGGAGGCAGTGGTCAATGTGACCGTCATTCAGCCGGTGACGCGCATCAGCTTCACCACACGCACGGAAACGGTGAACGTCGGCGAGAGCGTGCAGCTGTTCTGGCAGGTGGATCCCGTGGATGTGACGGACGGCCGCGTGACATTTGCCTCGTCCAATCCCAATGTGGCCACGGTGGATGAAAACGGTCTGGTCCAGGGGCTGCGCAGAGGCACTGCCAATATTACCGCCACGGCTGTGGACGGAAGCCGGAGGAGCGCAAGGGTTCAGGTGCAGGTGCTGCAGCCGGTCTGGGGCGTTCATATGGCGGAGGCCATCTATGGCGTCGGTGTGGATGAGGTAATCCAGATTCAGGCTGTGCTCGAACCCGCGGATGCAAGCAACCGGCAAATGACCTGGACATCCGATAATGAGTACTATGCGATTGTCCGGGGAAAGAGCATACAGCCCGATGTGGTGGGCAAGCACTGGGGCAGCACCATTATCCGCGGCGTGACGGAGGACGGCGGGTATGAGACCCAGTGCACGGTGAACGTGGGTAATTACAACAAGGCCCTGAAAATCACGGATCTGTATGTCATGGACAACCGGATCCGCATGGTGGTGCTCAATGAAAGCAATCTCCAGATCGACCGCTTCTTCTTTACCGTGAACTGTTACGACATCAACGGCGCGCCGCTGATGGTGAATCAGAACGGTACCAATACCTTCTCCGGTTCCTATGAATTCCCGCTGGCGGAAGGCCAGTCCACAAGCCATAACATGTTTACATTTGACCAGTACTGGCAGCCGGATGCGGAGATTGCCAGAGTGGATATGGCGGTGAGCGGATTTATTACGAACACCGGGGTGAGCTGGACCATTTACGAGCCGTATCAGTCTCCTGTGGAATACAAGAGCGCTTCCTATGTGGGACCGGTGGTGGAAACCACTCAGAGTTCGGAAACCGTTTCGGATCTGGTGCCGGAAACCGGAAACTGATGATCTTTTGTCG
>CACYNZ010000096.1 GCA_902775835.1 uncultured Eubacteriales bacterium
CCGTGCGCATGCAGAATCTGCTGCCGGCGGCAAAGAATATCGGAGCCACACATATCACGGGCGGATGCTTCCGCCTGCACCCTGTGGAATGGACCGTGGGCGAAGCTGCCGGACATCTGGCGGCCTTCTGCCTTGAGCGGAATCTGCTCCCCGCGGACGCGGCGGACAGGCACTGCGGGGAATTCCAGCAGGTCCTTGAAAGCCATGGCTTCCAGCTGCACTGGGACCTCCCGGATATACTTGATGAAAAACTGTGATGACAGATGCCTGTATGGCATCGGAAAAACGTTTGTGGAGGATGCATATGACAGACGAAGCACTGCGCGCGCTGCTTTCCGACATGTCGCTTGAGGAAAAGCTCGGACAGATGATTCAGCTGACGGCCGGATTCTATGATCCGGATGCCGGAGCCGTGCTGACCGGCCCGGCCATGCAGCAGGGCCTGAGTGAGGAGAATATCCGCCTGGCGGGATCCATACTGGGCACCAGCGGGGCGGAAACCCTTGTACAGTTCCAGAAAAACTATATGGAGCGCCATCCGCATCACATTCCCATGATGTTCATGATGGATGTCATTCACGGCATGCGGACCATTTTCCCCTGCCCGCTGGGCATGGGCGCCACTTTTGACCCGGAACTGGCGCAGGCCTGCGGGGAAATGGCTGCCCGGGAAGCGGCTGTCAGCGGACTGCATGTGACCTTTACGCCCATGGTGGACCTGGTGCGGGACGCCCGCTGGGGCCGGGTGATGGAGTCCACGGGAGAGGATCCGTGGCTGAACAGCCGGTTTGCGGACGCATTTGTCCGCGGCATTCAAGGCGCGGATGTGGGTGAAAAGGACAGGATCAGTGCGTGCATCAAGCATTTTGCCGCCTATGGAGCGCCCACGGCCGGCCGCGACTATAACACGGTGGAACTGTCGGAGCACACGCTCAGGCAGGACTATCTGCCTGCTTACAAGGCAGGTATTGATGCCGGGGCGGAAATGGTCATGACCTCCTTCAATACGGTCAACGGCATTCCCGCCACCACAAACCGCTGGCTGATGAGGAAGGTGCTGCGGGAAGAGATGGGCTTTGACGGCGTCCTGATCTCCGACTTCGGCGCCATCCTGGAAACCATTAATCATGGATACTCGGAAGACCGCGCGCATGCCGCGAAACATGCGCTGGAAGCCGGCGTGGACATTGATATGATGGGCGGCTGCTATGCCTCTTCGCTCAGGGATCTGGTGGAAGATGGCCAGGTGAGCATGGAAGACATCGATGAGTGCGTGCTGCGGATTCTCCGGCTGAAGAACAGGCTGGGCCTGTTTGAGCATCCATATAAGGATGCGGATCCGGAACGCGAAAAGGCAGTGCAGCTCTGCCCGGAGCACCGTCAGCTGGCACGGCAGGCGGCCTGTGAGTCCCTGGTCCTGCTGAAGAATGACGGGCTGTTGCCGCTGAAGCCATCATCAAAGATCGCATTCATCGGGCCCTATGTGCAGAGCCGGCAGCTGCTGAGCAACTGGTCCGTCACCGGACGGATGCAGGACTGCATCTCCGTGCAGGAAGCCGCCGAAGAAGTCTTTGCTCCCGGACAGGTCAGCTTCAGCCCGGGCTGCGGCATGCTGCCGGAGGGCACTGTACTGGAAGGCTTCCAGGGAATGGATGCAGAAGAGGAAACCGTGCAGGGAACGCCGGATGAGATGCTGCGCGCTGCCGAGGAGGCAGCGGCTCAGGCGGACCTGGTGGTCATGCTTCTGGGCGAGCATTACCTGCAGACAGGCGAGGCGACCAGCCGGGCTTTCATTGAAATCCCGGAGAACCAGATGGAACTGTTCCGCAGGATTCAGAAGGTGAATCCGCAGATCGTCAGCGTGGTGTTCAGCGGTCGGCCGCTTGATCTGAGGGAGATCAGCGAAAAGTCCATGGCTCTTCTGGAAGCCTGGCGGCCGGGCACCGAGGGCGGGCATGCCGTGATCGATGTGCTGACCGGAGCCTGCAATCCGTCGGGCTGTCTGCCCATGAGCATGCCTTATTGTGTCGGCCAGGTCCCGGTGCATTACAATGCACTGCCAACGGGCCGTCCGCATACGCCCGGAAACCCGGTGCGCTTTGTTTCCAGATACCTGGATATTCCCAACCAGCCGCTGTATCCCTTTGGATATGGCCTGAGCTATACCACCTTTGAAGTGTCTCCGGTACAGCTGGATCAGGACACGCTCACGCCGGGAAATTCCATGCATGCATCGGTCATGGTGCGCAATGCTGGCGGATGCGAAGGAAAGGCGGTACTGCAGATGTATGTGCGGGACCGGTTTGCCAGCGTATCGCGGCCGGTGCGTGAACTGAAGGGCGTGCAGAAAAAACTGCTCAGGCCCGGAGAGAAAAAGAAAATCACCTTTGAAATCACGGAGGAGATGCTCCGGTTCTGGCGTGCAGACGGTACATTCGGCAGTGAAAGCGGCACATTTGATGTGTGGATCGGCCTGGACAGCACGGCGGACAACGGCGCCGCGTTTGAGCTGAAACTGAACTGACAGCATTGTATGAAAAAAGGTCTTTCCGGTTTTTCAAAAACCGGCAAAGACCTTTTTTCGTGTCCGGATCAGACCGGGATCGACCGGGAATCTGTACTGCCCCTCCGGCTTACGTTGCGGACTGCATGTCGGAGAGCAGATGCCGCGCATGGTCGAGAAGCACATTCCAGGGATGCCATGACGCAGCCATGGTGCGGCAGGCGGATTCCATGAGCTCACAGGCATGCCTTGTCTGTCCCTGACAGAAAAGTACATGCGCAAATACGGCCTGTGCGTCTGCGGTCCAGGGGGAGTCCGGTCCGAAGGCACTGCTGCGGAGTGTCATGGCCTTTTCTGCGTGAATCCGGGCCTGGACATATTCGCCGGCACCGCAGAAGATTTCCGCGGCATTGCGATGACAGACGGCGGCCCGTGGGACGGAAAGTGCTGATTCGGTCTCATCTGTCAGGATTTCCGTGATGATGGTCCGGGCTTCATCTGTTTTTCCGGAACGGAGAAGCGTGAGGGCCATGGTGCTGCGCATGAGTATGTAATCCGGATGGTCGGTTCTGTACTGTTCCTGATAAAGGGAAGATATGTACCGGAACTCGTGAAGCGCCGCCTCGCAGTCGCCGCTTTCCATGAGCATGCGGGCACGCGAGGTGCGGATTCTGAGCATGAAACAGCATGCATCCCTGTAGTCTTCAGCCTGCATGTCGGAAAGGACGGCCGCTAGCATGTCTGCGGCCTGCTGCCGCTGGTTCAGATCGGACAGGCACAGGGCTGTGAGGTGCTGCAGACGGGAATGGAGTACGACAGAGTGCATATCCAGTGATGCATAGAGCTCCAGGCCATTTTTCAGCATGTCCAGTGCTTTCTCGGGATCGTGCCCGCAGGCTCTGCAGACCGCTGCGCTGGCAGCCAGAAAGATGACGGAATCGGCAGTGTCCTGAGTCTGGGGCCGGATCAGGCTGAGCAGGTTCTCACACAGGGAATCCGGCAGGTCTTCACATGCCTGTTCAAGGATGAAAGCGAGGGATTCCATGCCTGACGACGGCTTTTTTGCATTATGGAGCAGTGCCATTGCGGAATGAAGAGATTCGGACAGGCGGTCTCTGCATCCGGACTGGACGAAATCCCGCATGGCTGTGCCTGCCTGGAAATCCAGGGCATCCGCACGGGTGTGCCGGTGGGCGGACAGAAACATGCTGTGGGATTCAAGAAGGTGATCCGGAATGAAGCAGCGGGATGCAAAAGGCAGTCGTGCCTCCAGTTTTGTGAGAAGCTGGACTGCGTCACGGTTCAGATTCCGGATGCCCGGCAGCGCTGATTCCAGGAATGGCTGAACCCGGGCATCATCGGCTGCGGCTTCTGTATTCAGCACTTTCAGGAAACTGCGGAATGCATCGGCATCCACGGCATGCATGCGAAGTGTCGATGCGATCAGCGGGTGAATCGCATAGCCTTTTTCATTGACTTCAAGCCAGTTCTGGTCAACGAGCATCTGGCAGAGACCGGCCAGGGTGGTGCTGTCCTTGCAGATATCGCCTGCAAAGGGCAGAAGCGCCTCAGGAAGCCAGCTGCGTGGGGGCAGCAGGGAAAAGAGATGCAGGAGCGATGCCTGTTCAGGAGACAGACGGGAAGTGTCAAAGAGTTCTGACAGTGTGTCTTCCAGGGACACGGATGCTGCGTGCCGGACGTAGGAGAGACCGGCAAATCCGGAACGGACCAGTTTCCAGCAAAGATGTTCCGCTGTCCAGAATCGGGTTCTGCAGACACTGGCCAGCAGAATGATGGCCAGCGGATGGCCGGCTGTGAAAGCACAGAGTGCATCAATATCCCGCGTCTGGTTTGCAGTGGATAAACAGTGCAGGGAGAAAAGCTGACGGCTCTCCGGGACACTCAGTCCGGGCAGAGGCATCATGGTGAATCCGCTCAGCTTTGAGAGGCAGGTGGTAATGACGATATCGCATCCGGACTGCGTGAGTATGGGAAGACCTGGATCTTCAGAAGGAATGGTGTCCAGACCATCAATGAGAAGCAGCGTCCTGTTTTCTCCGGATGATTTCAGAAGGCGCAGCACGCGGTCCAGACATTCAGCGTCTGTCTCCGGGCGGGAGACAGGGAACGCTTTCCGTATGCTCACGATCAGGGAGTGCTTATACTGGATGAAAGCCAGATGCTGATACATGCCATGGGCGTTCAGCTGTGCTAGCAGCTGACGGACGAATTCACTTTTTCCCATGCCTCTCATTCCGGTGACGGCAAGTCTGCGGTGCCCGGGCAGGAGCAGATCCACGGCCTGTGACAGCAGAGCCTGACGGCCAATATACTCAGACGCAGGAAGCGGATCTGTACACAGGACGCACTGCCTTGAGGACAGGAGGGCCGGAGACGGGATGTGTTTCTGCTGCAGATATGTCTGATACAGTTTGAGCACGCCCGGACTGCTGGTCCTCAGACGGGTAAGATGCATATCCTGCATGCGGGAACCGTACAGCGCATAGAGCGTAAGCCAGGCAAGCACATAACTGTGCTGAAAAAGAAGCGGGATATCTGCACCGGTACTGCTGTCTTTATGGCAGGAAAGAGCATAGGCAAGATTCTGAAAGAATGCGGTGAGTTCGTCGGAATTCAGATCTTCTGTGCGGACCATTTCCGCGGTAAAGAGATTCAGACGCTGGGTAAGAGACTGGGGAGCATAGTCCCGCTCTTCAAGCCGCCGGGACCATGCATGGATCAGGCTGAGCAGCAGATCTGTGTTCAGCTGCTCCGAAAGAATGGTGTACCATTTTTCGTAGAAATAGAATCCGCCGGTCCGGTTCATCAGCCGGGTCAGGGAACGATTGCGGGTTTGGGAAAGATCGAACAGACTCAGATCGGTTCCGGGCGGAAGCGCATCGCGAAACAGTTCCGACCAGAATTTTACCAGCGTTTGTCCCTGCAGGGAGGTCTTGGAAAAAACGGGATAGGAGAATGCGGGATAATCGGGCTGGGTGAGCATGCGGTAGATATTTTTCAGCGTCAATATGTGCTGCTGGGGCTTATCTGTAATCTGATGATGCAAAGTGCTTTCCTCCTGACAGAGGCTGTGTACGAGAATCGCGTTGGTCGGAAATGGGTGAGGCATGGAAAAGCGTGTGATCAGAACTCAGGACTGTCGACATAGTCATGATGCATTTGCATCAGGAATATCACATGGTTCCGTTAGTCTGTAACCAGATGGCAGATACCACTGGAATGGATAAGCCATTCATCGATAGTTGTCCTCTGTGTTCCTATTAGTTACATGTTACGTGCAGTATTCCGCCGGACCTGCGGCAGATCCGCGGTTTCGCTGCAGGTGTTTGCCGGAGAATGCTACCAGACTTCCATTATCTTTCACCCTATACGCATTTTTTCAGCTGTATTCTAGCATAACAAGTTTTTATATCTCCACGCATCCGGACACGTGAAAAATGTGTACATGTGTTTTTTTAGTCATTTCTTACTGGCAGAAACTGCTCAGATGATCTCCATAAATACTTGTACGCAGCATCAGAAATGAGCAATTCCGGGACTGCCTGTTTGGAAGAAGAAAACCGGGTTCACGGGACAAATCCAGTGAGAAGGTGAATAGTATCTCAATGCATGCGGGCAGCCCCGGGATGAACCAGCCGGGCGGGACGTTCATCCCTGCGGTCAGGAAAGATTCAGATGTCATGGGCTGAAACAGCCGGTTTGCACAGGGACATGCGCCAGTCCTGGACTTCATGCTTCATTTCGGCATGTGACTGACCGGGAAGATGCAAAAAGGTCATGCGGGGTGCATGGCCTTTTTGTGTGATGACAATGCATGAATTTCGTTCATCAGACAGCTGTTCCCGGCGTTCTGGATTCATGGGGAGGCATGCCCTTCGATCTCCTTCTGAATCGTCAGAGCATTGACTGTGAAGCGGTGCGAGCTTCCCCAACTTTCCTGCAGAACCCTGCAGGCCTGATCAATTAGTTCTTCCGCCTGCCGGGTTTTATCGAGGTGAAACAGGATGCGTGCATGGACAGCCTGCGCATCTGCAGTCCAGGGTGATTCCGGGCCGAAGATCTTTGTGCGCATGGTCAGAGCTTTTTCCGAGCAGGCAAGCGCCTGGGCATTATCTCCGAGAAGAGACAGAATATTGGCGGTATTGCGCATGTGACCTGCCTGGATGGATTCGGGAACCGATATGCGCTGATCCAGTTCAAGCACACTGAGCATCACGTCTCCGGCTTCCCTGAGCCGGCCGAGCTTTTCCAGAACCTGGGCTGTGTTGTTGCGCATGATGGCGTATTCAAGGTTTTCACAGCGCTGCTGCTTCATATAGATCGCATTGAGAAGATCATATTCCCGAAGGGCATTTTCGTAGTCCTGACACATAAGCAGAGTGACCGCATACGTGTTTCGGGTATTCATCATCTGTGCTCCGTCATCCGGATGACCGGTGGCATGAAGAATGGCCAGACTAGACTCGAGCAGACTGCGTGCTTCCTCTGCACGTCCAAGGTCCAGCATGCAGAAAGCAAGCCGGTAATTCACGGCAGACTGGGTCATGGTCTGTGTCAGGCCCAGCTGCTTGAGAATGGCGTCTGCTTCCCTGAGCGCGGCAATGGCCTTGTCCGTCTCGTGACTGCCGGACCGGAGACGCAGACTCCATGCAGCGAGATATTCCGCCATTTCCACGGACCCATGGTCCGCAGGACGAACGGCCTCAAAAATCCGATCGATGAGATTCAGGTCTTTCTGGTCACATGCCTGCTCCAGCACGCTCAGGATTATGGTCGACCGGCTGTGCGGGTCGGCACCGCTGCTCAGCGCATCCAGAATCTTCACGAGGCATTCCATGAGATGTGTGCGCGTTCCGTCCACGACATCGCGGATTGCACTTCCGAGCCAGTAATCAAGCTCTTCCGCGGGGGTATGCGGGGTACGGTCCAGGTAGTCCCGGTGCTTCTGATACAGACTGTCCGGTACTGCGTGAAAGCTGCCAAATCCCAAGTTTTGTTCCAGGCTGGCCAGGCAGTGAACTGCATCGGCATTGAATAGGCCGATTTTTGCAAGGCAGGACAGGGCAGACTGAAGAAACAGGGGGCTGTCTGACCTGACTTTTTCATCCAGGGCATGCCAGAGTGCGGGAAACAGATCGGCGTGAACGTCCTGGCTCAGCAGTGTCTCAGAAATCAGGGGATGGACGGCATAGCCGTCCGGTCCTGCCATCAGCCAGCCGAGTTCATGCAGAGACTGACAGAACACGGACAGCTGCCCTACATCCTGACAGATGTCTCCGGCCAGTGTCAGCATATCTTCAGGGAGCCAGAAACGGTGAGGCAGAAGGGCAAACAGGGTCAGCAGCTTCTGAAGATCTTCGGTGAGACCGGCGGTGGAGAAGGTGTGTCTCAGCATTTCCGGAAGCGGGGTATCGGATGCGTCCGGTCTTGCGCTATAATCGCTCTGAAGGCCGGATTCAGGAAATAACTGCTCCAGAGTCCCGGGTTTTGCGCGGCACATATCGGCAAACAGGGAAATGGCCAGAGGATTACCGCTTACGGAGGCGCACAGCCGGTCAATCGTATCCGTAGAAGCATCAGACTGCAGACAATGCAGGGAAAAGAGCTGCCGGCTGTCCTCGGGTCCGAGGCTGTCAAGCGGAAGCATGGTGAATCCGTCGAGCTCGGTGAGCCGGGTTGACAGAATGACATCACAGCCGAGCAGCGCCAGGTCATCCAGCGCGGGATCACCGGCTGAGCCGGGATTGACATTGTCAATCAGAAGCAGCGCGCTTTCGCCGGGCCGGGACTCCAGCAGCCTCTGAATCCGGGCAAAGCAGGCGTCCGGCGTTTCGCCTTCAGGGCCGGGAAAGGCAAAGGCCAGGGATGGACGCAGACCGCCTTCATACTGTACATAGGCCAGATGTGTATACAGGCCGCCGGCAATGATCGAGGCGAGCAGCTGACGGACGAACTCGGTTTTCCCGATGCCGCCCATGCCGGTTACCGCGAGTCTGTGATGCCCGGAAAGAAGCAGGTTCATTGCACGGGAAAGATGCGCCTGATTCCCAACATACTTCTCAGCGGGCAGCGGAGGTGCGCTGAGCGTGCAGACGCCCGAGGAGAGCACATCAGGCATCGGGATGCTTTCCAGCCCCAGCGACCGCTGATAGAGTGCGTGCATGCTGCAGGACCTGTCAGCGCGCAGTTTGACGAGATTCGGATCCTGAAGCCGGGATCCAAAGAGCGCGTGCAGAGTCAGCCATGCAAAAACCATGCTGTGCCGGAAAAGAAGCGGCGCTTCAGCCCCCCTGCTCTTTTCATTCCGGGCAGAGAGGGTAAGGGACAGATTTTTGAAAAAAGCAGTCAGCTCTTTTGACGCAAGCGGGTCATGATCTGAAAATACTTCGATATACTTCTGAAGACGTTCTGTCATCAGTTCGGACTCATAATGCCATTTCGTGAGACGCGCAGCCCATGCCTGGTTCAGTCTCAGCAGAAGATCCGGACTCAGGCATTCGGAGAGCTGAAGAAACCAGGCTTCCATAAAGTGATAATTGCCGATACGGTTCAACAGCCGGGTCAGTGAACGGCTACGCTTCTGGGTCAGATCAAAGATGCTGAAGTCGGTGCCCTCTGGAAAAGCTTCTTCAAGCAGCTTGTTCCAGAATGGCACAAGTGTGATTCCCTGCAGACTGGACTTGGGAATGACAGGATAGGCAGGGGATGGATAATCCTGCTGCGTGATAAGACGATACAGATTCTTCAGTGTCAGAACCGGATATAGATGTTCCTCGGGGACTGGGGTCAACATGAGCGTTCCTCCTGAAATCAGTATGCAGCTTGGGAAAACCGGTTTCAGAGTACCGCGCCGGGAAAAGGAGAATGACAGGTGCATTCAGGACCGGAAAGCGGCAGGTAATCAAAAATCAGATGGAGTGTTACACTGCACAGGTCACCGCTGAAGGGCGGGCATTGTTCAAATTCGTCAGAGTGTACAGGTTTTACCTGATGAGCATGCGGCAGCCCCGGGATGCTTGAGCAGAAGGACATCAGGAGCTGAAGGGACAATCCTTGCAAATACATAGAAGCGGGGAATGTGAAAAAAGCGTACAAAAACACGCTGGAATCCTTATATTTTCAAGAAAAATCCCAAATTTAGATTTCTTTGCTCCTGAGGGTCATTCCTGCCCAAAAAAAGCGCCAGTTGCTGTCCACTTTTCTTCTCTTTTTCAAAAAGAACAGAATTGTGCCAGGAGAAACCGGATAACAGATCAAGAAAAGGGCAGAGGAGGCGACAGGAAACGAACGAAAAAAGGCGAAACTGTACTTCAGGGTATGATTTGTGTCCACGGCGGAAGAAAGCCGCCGGAGCGCGGGTGCCGGGAATTTTGCCGGATGAGTTTACACCTGCATGAATAATCTACTATAATAGACAAAGCAGATGCGGCGAGGAGACAGTCTGCTTTCACACGAAAGGGTCAGAAACGTATTGCATGCAGACCGGGAAGCCGCGCATCAAGATAGTGTATTTGTGCAGATAGCGGGCTTTCTGAGCTGCCCGGGTGGAAAGAGGAGCATGTGCAGTGTACTGTGGAACTGAGGCCGCAGACGGCCTGGTTCCGCGGGAAGCCGTAATCCTGCCAGAGTCAGAAATGAGACAGCGCTGCGCTGTTTGGGGATTTCCAGGGCTTTACTCTGAGGAATCCGGGATGTCAAGTATTCCTGAAAGGAACGGACGGACGATGAAGACCATCAAGCTGGAAGCTGATTTGAAGAAGATCCCGGAGGTTACTGACTTTGTGGACCGGGAGATGGAAAATGCCGGATGCAGCATGAAAGCCTGCATGCAGATGGACGTGGCAATTGATGAGATTTTCAGCAATATTGCCAGGTATGCCTATGCTCCGGGCACGGGTGAAGCGGAAGTGCAGTTTGATTTTGATGCGGAAAGCGGCACTGTGTGCGTGACATTCATTGATGAAGGGATTCCCTATAATCCGCTGGAAAAACCGGATCCTGACACCAGTCTGTCAGCAGAGGAGCGCAGTATCGGCGGACTTGGCATTTTTCTGGTCAAAAAAACGATGGATGATATGCGTTACCGGTATGAAAACGGGAAAAACATACTGAGTCTGATTAAAAAGGTTTCTCCGTAAGCGGGCTGTCTGCTGCGGCAATGCCCGGGTCTGTGGGAAATGCGCATGCACCGGGTGAAGTCTGAGGAGAGTTCTACCCCAGAACAGGTATTTTCAGATGTCAGGGCCTGCTTTTTGCAGGCTTCTGTTTATATCCGGCCACTGCAGAAGTGTGAACCGGAATCTGGGGATGGAGAAACTGCAGTGTACATTTTGGGGACCGGTCAGTGAATGCATCAGCGGGAACCGGTACAGCCGGGGCCAGCAGGAAGTAACAGTCAGGAAGTGTGGAAGCGTGAAGAAAGCGGTTCAGCAGATTGCAGCCTGTGCAGGAATTCTGATTCTTGTCTGCCTGGTATGCAGGGTGGCATTCTTTCGGGGGTATACGGCCTATGTACCGTTTCCCGAGTGGCAGCGGGAAGGTCTGCGTCTTGAGAAAACGGAACTGGATCATCCTGAAGTGATGACCATCGGGGACATGGAAATGCAGGGCAACTATCTGCGGATGACCGTCAATCCCGTATCCCGCGGTGACGCCACC
>CACYNZ010000097.1 GCA_902775835.1 uncultured Eubacteriales bacterium
ACCGGACCTATTGTGATCATACTGATCATTGCCGCGTTTCTCACCAACTTTGCGCAGCTGGAAGTGATCCAGCACGCGTTTGCGGGCATCCGCGTCTGCGTCTGCGTCCTGATTGTGCAGGCTGTGCTCCGTCTGTGGAAAAAATCCGTGGTGGATCCCTTCACGTTTGTTCTGTATCTGATCATTTTTGTGCTCAATGCGTTTTCCGGCGTGCTGCCGGTCAAGATTCCGGCGGCAGTGCTGGTCATTATTGCCGGCGTAGTGGGCATTGCAGCTTCCATGATGAAAAACCGTAAGGCAGGAAAGGGGGAGAAGGCATGAGCACGATTCTCCGTCTGTTCCTGGAGTTCATGAAGACCGGCCTGTTTTCAGTGGGCGGCGGTCTTGCAACCCTGCCCTTCCTCTATGAAATGTCCAACAACACCGGATGGTTCTCTCATGCGGACATTGCGGACATGATCGCGGTTTCCGAGTCCACGCCCGGAGCTATCGGCATCAATATGTCCACCTACGCCGGGTTCCGCACCTCGGGCATTCTCGGCGGCGTGTTCGCGACCATCGGCCTGGCCCTGCCCTCACTGATCATCATTCTGATCATTGCCAAGTTTCTGAAGCGCTTCCGGGACAATCCCTTTGTGGAAGGCGCGTTTTACGGTCTGCGCCCGGCTTCCATTGCCATGATCACCGCTGCCGGCGTGAACGTGGCCAAGGTGGCACTGGTGAACATCGCCGCCTATGAGGCATCAGGCGCCCTGAGTGATTTGTTTGTCTGGAAGGCGCTGATCCTGGCCGTGCTGATCTTTATAGGCCAGAGAAAGCTCAAGTGGAGCCCTGTGATCTTTATCGCCATTTCTGCTGTGGTGGGCATTGTGTTCAAGTTCTGATCCGAAGATCATATATGAAGGAGGAAACGGATATGAAGGGTTATGTAGCCAGAAACAGTGAGATTTCCTTCCGTGACCTGGGCGGAGGCGTATGCCGGCGGGTGCTGGCGTACAATCCTGAGATCATGGCTGTGGAAGTGGCCTTTGAGACCGGAGCGGAGGGCAGTGTGCACACGCATCCGCACACCCAGATCAGCTATGTGCTTTCGGGGAAGTTCAGCTATTCCATTGACGGCGAAGCCGTGGAACTGAATGTGGGCGATTCCATCTGCGTGCCCGCCGGCAAAAAGCATGGCACGGTATGCCTGGAAAAGGGCGTCCTTCTGGACATGTTTGCCCCGATGCGCGAAGACTTCCTGAAATAAACGGCTGAAAACAAAGGCATCCCCTGGACACGGTCCAGGGGATTTTTCGTACGTGCATATATGCATGGTTCAGGCACCTGTCTTGCGCAGGAACTGTCCGCCCCGGTATTCGGTCTGGCAGCCATTGCGCAGGGCAATGCCGCCGCGGATCAGCACATGCTCCACGCCTTCAGCCAGCTGCACCGGATCCAGGTAGGTGGCCCTTGGCGCGATGGTCAGGGGATCAAACACGGTGATATCTGCTGTTTTCCCCGGGGCGAGCGTGCCGCGGTCCGTCATGCCCATGACGGCAGCCGCCTTTGAGGTGACCCGGCGTACGGCCTCTTCCAGGGAACAGATGTGCTGCTCCCTGGCCAGACGGAAGAACTCCGCCACGGCGCCGTAGGAGCGGGGATGCGGCCGGCTTCCGACCCTGGCAGGATCTCCGGGGAGCGCCCAGCCGTCCGACCCGATGCCCACGTCATGTCTGAGAAACGTGAGCATGTCCTGCTCGCTCATGACAAAGAAAATGCACCAGACCTGTGCACGGGTGCGCAGGAGAATGTCCGCTGCCGCCTCTGCATAGTCCGTGGTGTGCAGCATGTTTTCCGCCACATCGCGGAGCGTTCTGCCCACGAGTTCCGGCCAGGTTCCCCGGTCATCACAGAACAGGCATGTTTCGGCGCGCTCGGCATTGAAATAATGTTCCCGGATGCCGGCGACGACCTCTCCGCGGCGCGGTCCCTGAAGCACCTGCATAAGGCCCTCTGTTCCACCGTCCATGGCCCACCTGGGGCAGCGGATGGATAGGGTGGTGCAGGAGGCCGTGTAGGGGTACATGTCGGCTGTGACCTCAATCCCCTCGGCGCGTGCTTGTTCCAGCATGCTCCATACCATGTCCGCGCGCCCATGCACGCGGTAGTTGTCCAGCTTCAGGTGGGAGACGTGCACATGCGCTCCGGAGGCACGGCCAGCTTCAAGCAGCTCCCGGACAGCCTCTTCGATCCGGAGACCTTCACTGCGCATGTGGCAGGGCATGAGTCCGTGATATTTCCGGACAATGCTTCCCAAGGCATTGAGCTCCCGCTGATCGGCAAAGCACCCCGGTGCATACTCCAGCCCCAGGGACAGGCCCCAGGCCCTGCTGCGCATTTCCCGGTCCAGAAGAAGCTGCATTCGGTGGATTTCTTCATCCTCAGCTGTGCGGCCGCTGTCGCCCATCACGGCCTGGCGCAGGGTTCCGTGTCCCACCAGCATGGCCTGATTCACGGCCATGCTCCAGCCTTCGGTCTCAAATCGGCGGAGCATGGCATCCATGGAAGGGCAGAGCCAGGCTTCACGGTCTTCACTGCCTTCGGCGCAGGGGAAAGGGCTGTCTCCGCAGTTGCCGGAAATCTCGGTGGTAATGCCCTGATACAGCTTGGAAGCTCCGCTGCTGTCTCGGACGAAAGCGGTATCGGAATGCGCGTGGGCATCGAAAAAACCCGGGGCTACGACAAGGCCGTCGGCGCTCAGGATTTCATCGGCTGAATCGCCTTTCAGGTTCCCGATGTCTGTGATCACGCCGTTGTGCACGGCGAGATCGGCTTGATAGCCCGCACGTCCGGTACCGTCCACAATGGTGCCGCCGCGGATCAGAACTGAATGCATGAGTCTGTCCTCCCGTTTTCATGGTCTGTTTCCGCTCTTTGTTTCTCCCTGCTCCGGCTGTTTCCTGCCGGGAAACCGGGAAAAGACATGAGACTGCGTGCAGCTGGAATATGCCTGTCCGCGCCGGAGCTTTCCGGAACATGGTGCGCAGAAAACCGGATAATCAATTTTTTACAGAAACACGGAACTTTTCCGGGAAAGCGGCGTCTCTTATCAATGAACGCGATGAACAGCGCAGGGCGGCCGGCAGCCGGGAGATCGCTCCGAACCGCCTGTGCCCGTGTCCGGGTCTCCAGTACGGACATGACGCAGCGGCTGGGTCATGGCGGGAATGCAGTGAAGATGAAAACGCGGACGGAACCGGTGAAAGGACCGGATACCGCGATGGACAGGCATGAAATGGAGGAACGACAATGAGTTATCTGCCGATCAAGGAAGCCGCTTATGCGCTGAAAGATTATTACCCCAATGCGGATGAAACAGAGAAGGTCATCATCAACTGTGCCTTGGTTGCGGCAGGCGCCGACGCGGTGGGCGGTGTGCTCCCCGGTCTGGCCGTTCCGGCCACCATCGTTGCCTGCTTTGGGACTGTCTGGGTGATGTACGGTCAGCTGTGCGGCAAGCTGGGCATTTCTCTGAAGGAAAATGTCCTGAAGCTTCTGGCAAGGGCTGCCCTGGCCAATATTGCCGCCAATCTGGGCGGTGTCATCGCCGGCGTGGCTGCCGGCATGCTGATTCCGGGCGCTTCGATTCTGGCCTCGGCGCTGGTTTCGTTTCTGACGGTATATCTGGCCGGCCTGGTTTTTCTCCAGCTTATCGGAAAACTGGCGGAAAAGAGCAGTGATCCGCGCTCGTTCAGCGATCTCAGTCCCAGTGAAATGAAAAAGACTGTGCGGGAAACCAAAGTCAGCAAAGATGATCTGAATGCGGCCAGGAAAGCCTATGAATCCGGTGCAAAGGCCTGAGAAAGAGGACAGACAGAGGAGGAACCCGGATGTTTTTTATGGATCCTGCACCGCTGCCCCTTTGGCTTCAGCTTGTGGAGGCGGCGTTTACCTGCATGAAGGATGCGAAAAAGTCCGGGGAAAACCGTGCTTCCCATGAAAAGGCCAAGTCCCGCCTGCCTGCTGTCGGGAAAGAAGGGTCCGGAGCAGACGGTGAGTCTGACAGTGCTTTCTGACAGATGCGATGACGTTTCCCATGCACGGCCTGCTGATATGCGCAGGCCGTGCATGGTTTGGGACAAATATTCCGCCCGGTACGGGACAGGGAAACGGAAAAGAGGTGAGATTGAGTGACAAAGAAGGAACTGTATCGTGTGCTTGAAAGGACTGCTTTGAAGCAGCCGAATCTGGCTGCGGAAATTGAACAGCTTGTGCTGATGGTCGAGGCGGCCGGAGAGGCCAGGTCAGTGGATGAGATGGTGCAGGCGTTTCTGGCAGAGCATCCTTTCCTTGCATCCTGCATGCGGGATGCGGATGACGCTGAGCAAGATCCGGAAAGCGCACTGAAGCCGGACGGCCGGGTATTCCCGGTGCATAAGCCCTTTGCTGCGGAGATTCTGCAGAGAATGAAACTCGCCGGGGTGAATGAGCATTACCGCAACTGGGCCAACGCCCTGAAAGCTGTGCCGGAAAGCACCATGCCGCTGCCGGAGGTCAATGCCGCGTTCATTCAGGCGGCCAGGGCATGCTGGAAGCAGAATATCTATGGCAACGAAGAAATTCTGCGGGTGATTCTCCGGCACAGCATTGAGTACAGCAAAACCGGGAGGACCATGCCGATCCTGCTTGTGGGCGATCCAGGCGTGGGCAAGACGCTGGTGGCAAAGAACTATGCCCGCATTCTCGGACTCCCCGGAAGCTTTCTTTCCGGGCCTTCGGCCTCGGCAGGGCGGGGACTTTCAGGCGCACCCAATCTCTATGTCGGTGCCGGGACAGGGGCGGTTGTCCAGGCCATGATAGATCATGGAACAGGCAATCCTGTGATCTGTATTGATGAAATTGAAAAGACGGCAAACGGGTACAGCAGAGCACCAAGCCTGCAGAATGAACTCCTATCCGCGCTGGATGAAAGCAATTCTGCCTGGTATGACAATTTTCTGGAAATTGCAGTGGATGCGAGCCATATTCCCTATATTTTCACAGCGAACGATCTTGAGCCGATTTCAGCGCCTCTGCTGGACCGAATGGAAGTCATCCGGATGGAGAGCCCGGCACTGGATACGATCCGGAATATCACGAAGGAGTTTACGCTCCCGCAGGCGCTGGCAGCCTACGGCAGCGACCAGGTGGAGTTCGGTGATCATGAGCTGGATATGCTGGTGGATCTGCTCTGGGCCCAGGGCGGACGAAGCTGCAGAGTGTATCAGAAGGCAGTGGAAATGCTGGTCAGTGATGCGTGTCTGGCCGGCATGGAGAACAACCGGAAGGTGCAGATCACGGAAGAGGGCATCCGCAGCGCAGCTGCCATGTGCTCACGCGGCAGAAGCACAAAGCAGCTGGGCTTTGGCACCTGAAGCCTGTATCCACAGGAACAGAAAAAGCGAAAGGAGAAAATAATTATGTCAGCGAATTATCGTCCTGAGATCAGGGACTGCATCAAAAGCATTCTTGAGGCCAAGAACTGGCACTTCAGCTTTATCGAGGAAATAGGTCTGTTCCGCTTTGGGCTGAACCTGGGAGGCAATATCAAGAACGTTGAGTATGTGATCGACATTTGTGAGGATGACTATCTCGTGTTTGCGCAGTGCCCGGTTGCAGCAGACTGCAGCGACCCTGTACAGATGGCCCGGATGGCTGAATTTATCTGCCGGGCAAATTACGGGCTGCGTGATGGAAACTTTGAGATGGATTTCAGGGATGGGGAACTTCGCTACAAGTGCTATGTGAACTGTGACGGCATGCTGCCGTCGGAAGAAGTGGTGCTTGCAAGTGTTGGTCGTCCCGCGGCCATGGTAAAGCGTTTCGGAAAAGGTATTCTGATGGTTCTGTTTCAGGGAATGTCTCCTGAGGAAGCGATTCAGGTCTGCGAAGGCAGGAGCCCGTCTTCCGGGGACAGCAGCCCGGCGCCTTCGGTAGCTGAGGCTGACAGGGAAGAAGGGGCATCCCGTGTGGCGGCATTGCTCCAGAGGCTTCAGGGCCTGAAGAGGGAGTCCGAAGAAGGTGAATCCCCGTCTGACGAAACGTAAGGGGCGGTTCCCGGGTAAGCTGCGAAGGCGGAAAGACTGCCGTGAAAACAATGTCCAAATGAACAGAACGTATGCGTAAGTGAACCGTTGTCTTTGAACAGACAGCCTCTCAGATACAATGGATTTGATTACTGTATCCGGGAGGCTGTCTGCATTTGTGAAAGCTGTGATGAGCGTCGGAACGAAAGGATACACCGTCCTCTTCCTCTGATGATTGACGAAGCACACCAGGATCCTGCGTGTTACATGCACGCGTCCGTTTTTTCATGAGTGAACGGAATTTTCGGGTGCTGTCTGTCAGGTGCTCCTTCTCAGCAGCCGGGATGGATGCAGACGCATCCCGGGAACAGGACTGCGGTCATGCTGCCTGAAAATGAAACCGGTTTCATACAGCACATTTTTATGCTCAGAAGGAATCAGGCATGGATAGAAAGCCGGAATTGTTATACAATGGTGACACAGAAAACAGAACATGAATAGAAAACGGGGATTCCGGAAAAGGGAAAACCGGTGGAAAGGGCGTGACATATGACGGATTTTCATAAGCTGATTGAAATGCCCGAATATGATTTTCTCAGGGAAAACGAACATCTCGGCAGCAGGATCATGCTCCTGGGTCTGTCGGGCAGTTATGGATACGGCACCAACCGGGAAGGCAGTGATGTGGATTTCCGGGGCGTGGCGCTGCAGCGGTCGTCCGATCTGCTTGGCCTTACAGAGTTCGAGCAGTATGTGGATGATCACACGGATACCGTGGTGTACGGGTTCAATAAGCTTGTAAGGCTTCTGCTGGAATGCAATCCGAACAGCTGCGAGATTCTGGGACTGCCCAGGGAGAAGTACATGATCATGTCCCCCCTCGGCGCGGAGCTGCTGGAGAATCAGGGTCTGTTTCTGTCAAAGCGTGCGATCCGGTCCTATGGCGGATATGCCAATGCCCAGCTCAGACGTCTTCAGAATGCACTCGCCCGGGATGCGCTTCCACAAAGGGACAGGGAAAGGCATATCCTCAGTTCCGTGCAGAACGCCATGGATGAGTTCAATCAGAAGAATCTTAAGCCCGGCATGGGGAATGCCCGGCTGTATCTGGATCAGGCTGTCACGCCGGGAATGGAAACGGAGATTTTTGTGGACGCCAGGTGGCAGCATATACCGCTTCGGGATTACTGCAGTCAGATGGATGTTCTGCGCAGCGTGGTGCGCGACTATGACAGGGTCGGCAGAAGAGAGCATCCGAAGGATGCCAATCACCTGAACAAGCATGCCATGCATCTGATCCGGCTGCTGATGGCCGGAACGGATATCATGGAAAAGCACAGGATCATTATCTGCAGGCAGGAGGAACTGCCGCTGCTCCTGAAGATCCGAAGCGGCGATTATATGCAGGAAGATGGAAACCTGAATCCGGAATTCTGGGAAATCCTGGACATGTATGAGCGGAAATTTCAGGAGGCGGCCGAAAAGACAAGCCTGCCGGATCAGCCGGATATGGGCAGGATCGGCGCGTTTGTGGAACACGTCAACCGGTATGCCGTAATGCTGGATGAAATGGAAAGATAATGGAAACGGACAGAGGAATTCAGAATAAAGGGAGGCGGAATGCATGGAAATCACGGAGAGCATCAGAAGTGAACTGAAACAGATCGAAGGACAGAAAGGCGTCAGAATTCTTCATGCTGTCGAATCCGGCAGCCGTGCTTGGGGCTTTTCTTCTCCGGACAGTGATTATGATGTGAGGTTTGTGTATGTGCGTCCGATCACGGAATATCTCAAGGTGAACGAGTCGAAGGACGTGATCGAATGGAAACTGGATGCTGTGCTGGATATCAACGGCTGGGACCTGAAAAAGTTCATGTCGCTGTGCCTGAACGGGAATGCCACGCCTTTCGAATGGATGAATTCCCCGGTTGTCTATCATACGACGCCGGAATGGGACGGGATTGCCTGGGTGTGCAGGGATTACTTCTGCGAGAAGAGCGCGATCAACCACTACTGCGGCATTGCCACCAATACCTGGTTCCGGTATCTGACAGGCGAAACCGTGAAGTACAAGAAATACTTCTATGCGCTGCGGCCGCTGCTGTGCGCCAATTATATTGAGCGGTATCATGAGGCGCCGCCCATGCTGTTCAGTGAACTGATGAAAATGGAGATGCCTGATGATCTGCGCGCAGCGATTGAGGAACTGCTGGAGAGAAAAAAGGTGACAGTGGAAAACGAAGAAAACCCGCATATCCCCCTTGTCCAGTCCTATATCCGCAGTGAGCTGGACCGTCAGAAAGCCATCTGTCACGGACTTCATGACGAGCCGCCCAGGGACAGCCGGGCGATCAACCGGTGTTTTGCGGAGGCAGTCGGCCTCCGGACGGAATAAAAACCGGGGAATACATGATACGGACAGAAGGAAACAGCAGATGCCGGGAACATGCGGCGCAGTGCATGCATGATCCCGGCGTCTGACAATTCTGGAAAGACAGCGGCAGGAAAGGATGCCGCGGAAAGAAGGAAAGAAATGAACAGCAGGGAACGGATTCGCTGTGCCATTCAGGGTGAAAAGGTGGACAGGGTGCCGACTTCCTGGTATACGCATTTTCCGGACCAGAGGGATAATACGGTGGCAGACCAGGTGGCCTGGGCCCGGGAAGCACGCATGGACATGCTGTGCGTGGAAACGGATGGGTTCATGCAGTTTGACTGCGGGCATACAGACCTGAGTGATCCGGATGTGCTGGCCTCGCTGCGCCCGCACAGTGCCCATGACTGGTATATCGAGGGCCAGGTGGACCGGGCACGCCGCATTGTGGAAGGACTGAAGGGGGAGACGGCAGTCACCTACATGATCTTCACGCCCTATTCCACCATCAAGCACAGCACAGGCAGTGAATTCCTGGTCATGCATCTGCTGAAAGAGCATCCCGATGCAGTGCACCATGCCATGCAGGTGATTGAGCAGGACAATTTCCTGCTGATGGAGCGCCTGTCAGCCGAAGCCGGGCTGGACGGTATCTTTCTCTCGCTTCAGAACAATGAGATTGACCGCTACACCCGTGCGGAGTATGCGGCGGAGCTGGAAGCCTGGGATGACCGGGAAATCTGCCGGGCCAGGGAACTGTTCCCGTTCACGGTGCTGCATCTGTGCGCATGGCGCGGAATCCCGAACCGCATGGATGTGTGGCGGCGGCATGCGTGCGAAGTGGTGAACTGGGCCAGCCATATTGAGGTGGATCTGGGCCTGTATCAGGGCAGAAGCTTCTTTGACAGCCAGTCCACGCTGATGGGCGGGTTTGACAACCGTCCCTGCGGTATCCTGCACTGGGGCAGTGAGAAACAGATCAAGGCATATACGCGGGAACTGCTGGAGCGCGCGGGAGAGCGCAGACTGATTCTGAGCGCGGACTGCTCTGTGCAGGGCGATACGCCGCCGGAACACCTGCGCTGGGTAATGGAGGCCTGCGAAGACTACGGCAGGCACGCGTGAGACAGGAATTGCTGTACAGAGAGAAAGGACAGAATATGACAGACAAGGCGGGGATCTACCATATCAGTGAAATGCCCTGGACCGACCTGGGCGGGGGACATCTGGACAAGGCCATGGTCACGGAGCCGAAGACAGGCATGCTGGTCAATGTATCCTTCTATCCGCGTGGATACCGGATGGGCTGGCACAGACACAGCTGTGCCCATGGCATGTATATTATTGAGGGGTCCATGGAGACCAGTCTGGGGATTGTCAGGAAGGGTGAGTTCGTTTGGTTCCCGGCTGGTGTCGCCATGGATCACGGTGCCACAGCGCTGGAAGACTGTACATTCCTGTTTATCACCAACGCGCCTTTCGATATTGAACGCCTGGATGGACCGGAAGACTGAGCGCAGCGGACAGGGCATACGAAAAGGTGCAGCCAGGAAATGACTGCACCTTTTTGCGGAATGACTCAGAAAGAAGCCTAGCGCTCCAGCTGCCCGGGAAGTTCGGGAATGCCGCGCTCGGTGAGCACCTGCACGGCAGTGACCGGCCCGATTTCGGACCAGTCGTCAAAGACCCAGACCACCTGCTTGTCCCTGGTGATTTCCAGCATCTGCGGCGCGAGACCGTTATTGCCGCGTGAACAGAGAATCAGGTTCCCGTTATCCAGGCGCGTGCAGGTCTGGGAATCGTGCAGGCGGTACGCTTCCGGGAGCTCGCTGAGCGAGATGGACCAGACTGTCTTTTTGTCCGGGTTCACCTCGATGTGGGCACCGGAATCCTCGTCGCTGATGAGCGTGTTCCCGTTTTTCAGGCGTACGGCAGCCCAGGGCTTGCCGACTTCATACGTCCATATGGGACGGAACTGAGCGTCATATTCCACCACTTTGCCCAGCCCCAGATAGGGGGCGAGATACGTGCCCTGGGCGGTCATGCGGAAGCGCCGGCACTGGGCGTGCACGCTCATGGCCGGGTCATACTCCAGGGCGTGGCGCATGAGCACCTGCCCTGTGTGTATATCCACCAGCATTGCCTGGGGCGGATAGTCATTGAGCACCAGGAGCACCCTGTCCCGGCCGATGGGCTGGACGGTGTGGATTTCCGTGCCCTCTGGGGCATCCATGCGCCAGAGAACTTTCTTTTCCGGGGAGATCAGCGCGGCCCAGGCCATGCGCGAGAAAAGGATGTTTCCGCTGGAAAGCATCCATACGTCATCGTATTCCCAGCCTTTTCCGGCACAGAAGGTCCAGATGATCCGGCCCTGGTGCACCAGGAACATGCGGTTGCAGCCTTCACCCACCAGCAGCATGGAATGCCGGGCAAGCCCGCTGCCGGGCAGCTGCCGGCCGGGCGGCGGGGAGGATACGCGCCAGAACGGGGGATCGATTTCTTCCTCCGATGGGGCAAAAACCGGAACGTCAGGACCGGTGAAACGTTTGAGGCACTGGATGAGCGGAGCGTTTTCAAGGGGCATGGGCAGTCACCTCCTGCATGCATTATATGACTTTCAGCGGCTAAATAGAATACACGGAAGGCTCAGCGGATCCCGCCGGAGCGGGGAAAGGAGGAATGTGCTGTGTACAGTGAGCGGATCAAGAATTTCGGCCGAATACGCGCC
>CACYNZ010000098.1 GCA_902775835.1 uncultured Eubacteriales bacterium
TTTCGTGCCGGCCTTCGGCATATACCCCTGGATGACAATCACGGCTTTCCATTTTGCCTGCCATTACAACCGAACCGTCTGATCTCAATCCGATGACATATTGCTCGCATGCATCGATTCTCTTGATATCGTTCCAGGTTTCGCATGCTTTTGCTCCATACTCATCTTTGCCGAAGAAACGCACGCTTCCATCCTCCATCAGGAGCACAAGGCATGTATCCCCTGTTGCCAACTGGCGAACACCTGTAATTCCCTCCGCCCGCATCAGGTCTTCCGATGCTTCGGGTTCTCTCTGCTCTGTGAGCTGAGAAATCACAACATGGGCATATCCTTCTTCGGTCAGACAGGCTGCCACACTGCCGCTGTATGAAATTTGCTGAACATGGACCCAGTTGCCCGGGACAGGTGTTCCCATGTACGCTTCCCATTGGGAAGTGAACAGTGGATTGCCATCATGATCAATACCGGTGACCATTCCCCCTAAATCGACATCCATTGTGATCCCTGATATCTGATCTGTATTTTCCCACGCCAATATTTCCGGGATCACGTCGTAAGCGTCTGGATCCGGTATGAGAATTGTACCATCCTGGAGCAGCGCAATGGATGAAAACCTTGCCGCGGCAATGTCTTTTACATTCCGCCAGTTGCTAACTTTCAGCCCATTAAGGTGGGAATATCCCAGAGCCAAACAAGTGCCATCGGAGCGAAGAAGCAGCACATGATTGGCTCCGCCATCCACCTTGATCACGTCTGTTGCCATGTCATGCAGAGGGATCAGATAGTCTGCCTGAATATAGGCCTGATACCATCCATCATTGAACGCGATCACGCGGCACCATGTCTTCTTCCGTCTGACCACTGTGTCGAGGATGTACACCGTATCCTTCCTGCCGACAGTGCCCCGGATGCTTCCGGCCGGTTCGCGGCGTACATTCACTTGATTGATTCTCGGGACTGCGAAAGTATGAATGCGGATGCCGCTCTCATCTGCCAGGGAAATCTCCAGGCAGGCCGTCCCAATGATCATCAGAACCATGATCAGCGCAAGTTTCCGCATGTATATCAGATCCTCTTTCACTTCATCCGTTTGCTGTCGAAGTACTCACGGTTTCCAGCGTTCCGTCGTCAATGGAAATATACCAGTAGGAATCACCGGCTGCGTTTACAATGGCATGCCAAAGATCATCTTCCTCTGTAAAATAGATTTCGACAGCATCATCTGTAAACATGTCCGCGGTGACCGGCTCACCCGCCACGGTATACCCGGTTTTCAGCATTTCCTCAAACGCCGCTCCGGCCCTCTCCTTGATCTCAAGCATCTGATGCTTTGGCATATAGCCTGTTTCTGCATTGATCCAGACCTCGGCTTTCAGAAGCGCATGATCATAGAACCGGAATACCCAGTACGGCGCAGGGAAATCTCCCGTTTCGCAGTGACCGGTATACAGGGAAACCGATTCTCTGTCCTCACCGCAGTTCAGATGATACGATGACATCAGGAAGTCAAGCGCCATCTGCCTGGCTTTGTCTTCCTCAATCATGCCTGGTTCTGTGACACCATACGTCCAGGAGAGGATCTCGTCCGCAAAAGGAACAGACACCGTCCAGCCCGGATGGTATGTCCGGATTCTCTGTGCTTCTGCTTCCAGCAGATACGGAAGCAGACGGCTGTACCAGTTCTTCTTTTCCACGCTCCAGAAACGGAAAGGCCCGTTTTCAGCCACCAGCTCTTCCCACAGGTCCGCTGCCCCGTAATCGGCGCCAAATCTCTCCTCTGCGATTTTGTCAGCCTGACTCTGCAACAATGTTTCCATTTCTTCTGCACGTACGATACAGCCCGGCAGAAGAAAAAGCATCAACATGCATGCCAGAATCCGTCTTGCTGTTCCAGCCATTGCTTTTTTCACGCTCCACTCAATGATCCATGAGCCTTCCGGACAGCATCGGCTGCTGTATGCAAACAGCCTTTCCCGGGATGCACTCCGATGCCGTCACTCCACAGATAAAACGAATCATATCCATGTTTTGTTCCGGGAATCCTGGATACCATGACAGATTGCCTGATGCTGCGCCGCCTGCCTTCCGGATGCACGTCCTGTGCTTCCCGCCTGTCTTCATAAATATACCGGGAAAAATGTACCTCCGCAAAGTGAAAAAACAGTTGCGAACTGGCCTGCAGTATGGTATGCTGAGATGGATATGTTTTGATCCATTCATCAGAACAGGAGGAAATGTCACATGCAATACACCAAAGAAGTAGAAGACATGGTTTGTGTCGCAAAAGGCCCGAACCACGGCCCCGCTCCCATTCCTGAAGAAGGCAAATGGGTCCAGGCCAAGGAAATCAAGGACATCTCCGGTTACACTCACGGCATTGGCTGGTGCGCACCTCAGCAGGGTGCCTGCAAACTGAGCCTGAATGTGAAAGACGGCGTGATTCAGGAAGCACTGGTGGAAACCATCGGCTGCTCCGGCATGACCCACTCCGCTGCCATGGCCAGTGAAATTCTCCCTGGCAAGACGATTCTGGAAGCACTCAATACCGACCTGGTCTGCGACGCGATCAACACCGCCATGCGCGAGCTGTTCCTGCAGATCGTTTACGGCCGTACCCAGTCCGCTTTCTCTGACGACGGTCTCCGCATCGGCGCCGGTCTGGAAGATCTGGGCAAGGGCCTCCGTTCCATGGTGGGTACCATGTACGGCACCAAGGAAAAGGGCACCCGTTATCTGGAAATGACCGAAGGCTATGTGGTCAAGATGGCTCTGGACAAGGACGATCAGGTCTGTGGCTATCAGTTCCTCAGCATCGGCAAGATGATGGACGCCATCAAGAAGGGCGTTCCTGCTCAGGAAGCCTATGAGAAGAACCTGGGTACCTATGGCCGGTTCAAGGCTGAAGACGGCGCGGTCAAGTGGATTGACCCGCGGAAAGAATAAGGAGGGGTAGCAAATGGCTTTGTTTGAGAATTACGAAGGACGTATGCCTCAGCTGCAGCCCGTCCTTGAAAAGTACGGATTCAAGAATTTCGAAGAAGTAAAGGCTTTCACCAACAGCAAGGGCGTGGACGCCTATTCCATCGTGGAAAGCACTCAGCCCATCTGCTTTGAAAACGTCAAGTGGGCTTATGAACTTGGTGCCGCTATCGCCATCAAGGAAAACGCCAAGAGCGCAGCCGAGGCCGCCAGATGGATCGGCACCGCACTGCAGGCTTTCTGCATTCCCGGTTCTGTTGCCGACCAGCGTCAGGTTGGTATCGGTCACGGCAACCTGGGTGCCATGCTGCTGGACGAAGAGACTGAATGCTTTGCCTTCCTGGCCGGCCACGAGTCCTTCGCCGCTGCCGAAGGCGCCATCAAGATCGCTCTGAACGCCAACAAGGTGCGTAAAAAGCCCCTGCGCGTCATTCTGAACGGTCTGGGCAAGGATGCCGCCATGATCATCAGCCGTATCAACGGTTTCACCTATGTGCAGACCAAGTATGATTACCTGTCTGCCGACGTGAAGGAAGATCATGCTCTGACCATCGTGAGCAAGACCGCTTATTCCGACGGCCCCCGCGCCAAGGTCAACTGCTACGGTGCTGACGATGTGCGTGAAGGCGTTGCCATCATGTGGCACGAAGGTGCTGACATATCCATCACCGGCAACTCCACCAACCCCACCCGTTTCCAGCATCCTGTCGCCGGTACCTATAAGAAGGAACGCTGGGAAGCCGGCAAGAAGTATTTCTCCGTGGCTTCCGGCGGCGGCACCGGCCGTACCCTGCATCCCGACAACATGGCTGCCGGCCCTGCCTCCTACGGCATGACCGATACCATGGGCCGTATGCATTCCGATGCCCAGTTCGCAGGTTCTTCTTCCGTGCCTGCCCACGTGGAAATGATGGGCTTCCTGGGCGCCGGCAACAACCCCATGGTCGGTATGACCGTGGCTGTGGCCGTGGCTGTTCAGCAGGCTCTTTCCAAGTAATCGGATCATTCAGCAAGGCTCCCGAGGGCAACTTCGGGAGCCTTGTTTTCAAACAGGACTCTGCGCAGGGAACATGAAAGAGGTCTGACGAATTCTCCCTTCCCTGCCCGTCCATCCCGCAGACATAACCGGAGGTGTATTCCCATGAATCACGCAGACGAAGCCCAGCGCCTTTTTCTGGAAGGATACAACTGCGCCCAGGCGGTTTTCTGTGCCTTCTGTGATGAGACAGGGCTGAGTCTGGAAAACGCGGCCCGTCTTTCCTCTTCCTTTGGCGGCGGCATGGGACGCCTGCGGGAAGTATGCGGCACCGTCAGCGGTGCGCTCATGGCCCTGGGCATGCTCAGAGGATACAGCGACCCTGCCGATCCCCAGGCAAAAGCTGAGCATTACCGCCTGGTTCAGCAGTACGCTCAGCGCTTTCGTGAAATCAACGGTACGATTATCTGCCGTGAACTGCTCAAGGATGTACCGGTTACGCCCGGCGGCGTCCCGGAAGCCCGCACGCCGGAATTCTACCGCCGGCGTCCCTGTCTGCGGCTTGCGGGAGAAGCTGCCGGCCTTCTGGAGCAGATGCTTCAGGAAATCAAAACAAGTGAGGAGAAAACCCTATGATCCGTCACATTGTACTTTTCAAAATCAAGGACGAGTTTCAGGACGAAATTCCCCAGCTGGTCAGGAACTTCTACGGCATGAAGGGAAAAATCGAAGGCATGCTGGATCTGGAAGCCGGGCAGGATGTGCTGCACAGCGAGCGTTCCTATGATCTGGCCCTGATCACCGTGTTTGATTCCATGGAATCCTTCAAAGCGTATCAGACGCACCCGGTGCATATGCCGGTCAAAAAGCGGATGCATGAAGTACGCAGCGCATCCGTCGCCTGCGATTTCGAGTTCTGACAAATGTGTCATGATCCCGGCCGCTGGATTCCCCATGGTGCAGCGGCCCTTTTACCGGAGGCTGAGTCATGATCCAGGCTTTACTGACCATAGACGATATATCTTCTGAAAACACGTGCGCCATCGTGGATTATCTGAACGCGAAACACATTCCGGCCATCATGTTTGCAGTCGGAAAGCACATTGAGAAAAACCCCGCTCCGGCGCTCTATGCAATTCAGCACGGCATCATTGTGGGAAACCATGGATATGCCCATCCGCATTTTTCAGAGCTGTCCCTCCAGGAAGGAATTCAGGATATCGAAAAATGCGAAGTGCTGCTGAACCAGCTGTACCATCTTTCCGACGTGGAACGCACTTTCCGGCCTTTCCGCTTCCCATACGGGGACAAGGGCGGTGTAAACAAGGACCATTTGCAGGCCTATCTTCGCAGAAGCGGGTTCAGCAAAGTCGATGACTCCCGGATTCCATACCCCTTCTGGAAAGAACAGGGACTGGACCGCGACATAGACACGCTCTGGACATTCGATTTCACCGAATACAATATCCGCGAAGGCAGCCATTATACCATGGACCATGTCTGGGCGCGCGTCCGCAATCCCGCCCCGGAAAACGGTGCTCCCCTGCTCGGTGCGGACGGAAGGCATATTCTTCTTTTGCACGCCCATGACGAGACAGAAGCGCTGGTCCCGAAATACTATGCCCTTCTGCTGGACGAACTTCTTCGGAATCATGTGCAGTTTATACGACCGGAATTCTGCTGACCGCCCGGAATATCTTGTATGAAAAAAGCTCTGTCTGCGCAGAGCTTTTTTCATACAGAACCTGTTTCAGTCGTCCCCGAACGGATTATAGCCGCTGTCATCCCCGTCAGATCCGCCGAACAGGTCCGCATGATCCACGCCTTCCGTGTCGTGGTATGTGCTTCCGCCAAACAGATTCGGCGTGCTGTATCCCACACTGCTGCCCGTTTCGTCAAAGTGATCAGAGGTACCGAATACACCGTCCAGACTGTAACCCACCTGCCGTCCGTCCGCATCAAAATGATCCGTTCCGCCCAGTACACCATCCAGACTGTATCCGGCCGGACTTCCGTCAGCATTGTAATGGTCCGTTCCGCCGAACAGTCCGGGCAGACTGTACCCGATCTTCTTGCCGTTCTCATCGTAGTGATCCGTACCGCCAAACCATCCCGGCATACTGGTGATTTTCCGCCTGGCCATCCTGCCGCCTCCTCCTGCGCGAAGATCCACAGGAGCATGTCCGGCTGCAGGTACTTGGCCGCCTGGATCATGCTCTCCGTATTCCCGTTTTTCATCTGCTTCCATTGTACCACTTTTCTGCCCGAATCCACGCCTTTTTCATTTTCTTCTGCGCTGCCCGGGATTCCGGCATGCCTGCGCGCACCTGAAGTCAATCCAAAAACAGAGTGCCCTGTTTCAGGCACTCTGATACTGTTTACTCATCCGCCTCGTGCGATTCCGCTCCGTTGGCAAGGGCTTTGGCGTACTTCTCGCTCATCAGATCAATGGAATACAGGTACGGCTCTCCGTTAATGGCTGCCGCACATTCCCGGATGTCCTGATACTGCGGATCCTCCTTCATCTGTGCAAGAATCGCCTTCATCCTTTCTCTGTCCAGGAAGAAAGGCTGACGGGCGAAGTAATAGACAGGCGTCGGCGTCGGGAATGCCCTGCAATTGAAGCGGACCATTTCAGCCACGGTTCTCGCGTCGTCCTTCTCCAGGGTCAGCATGGCGATCTTGGCGTAGTTGTTGGCCATGAGTTCATCCGAATAATAATAGGTATCCTGCTGTCCCTTCACGCACTTGATGTCCGAGCAGGTTTCATCTTCCTGCATCTCTTTCAGAAGCGCTTCGACATCTTCCTCGTCCTTTTCGATCAGCTTTCTGGGCGTAATCAGCGCGGAACGGCAGCGTTCCCGGATGAAATCCGCCAGCATCTGGGCACGCGTCTTCTCCGGTTCCGGAGGCTGTTCGGGTTCCGGCGGAGACGGCGGGAACGGATCGTTCACTTCCGGCAGCGACTGCATATAATCAAGGAGATCCGGTTTTTCCGCGTTCTTTTCCGTATTCATCATCTGAGCCGCCTGATCCTGCAGCTCACGCTTTTCGAGCTTCGGATTGTCCAGTGCCTTATTGACAGCCGGGTCCAGAGCGTCACTGAACTCTCCCGGAATCTCGCTGGGCTTCAGTTCGACTTCCTTTGCAAAGCCAGGTTTTCTTCTTCCAAACAATGCCATGCTTGCATCCTTCCCTTTCTTTCGCAATCATGGAAGCTCCTTCCCCGGAGCTTCATTTTCTATGTTCTCCGCTAAAAAAACATCTCCTGCACAGGGAAATCCGTGCAGGAGATGTTTTACAGTCTGGTTACAATTACATGAAAGCTCAGATCAGGCCGAGTTCTTCCAGTTTGTCTGCACAGTCACCCAGGTCAAACTTTTCCAGAGTGGCGCGGGTCGGAATACCGGTCTCCTTGTCCCAGCCCATGGCTTCATACCACATATCCAGGGACTTCTCCCAGTCTTCGCGGTCCAGCTTCACAGTGCCCTCTTCGAAAGGCTTGAAGTCGGGCTCCTTGTCGAAGACCCATTCAGAGACCTGATCATGGTCCTTGCGCAGGTTGGTGCTGCCAAGGTTCAGCTTGAAGGACACAGCCGTCATGACGCGCAGCAGCTGGGAAATACGCTCGGAATCCCGCTCCTGATCCTCACGGGTATACTCTTCGCCCAGAACAGCGGTCATATACTTGGCATCCAGGTCCAGATCGCCGATATAATTGCGCTTCTTGCTGGTGGCGATGGTCATGGGGTACATCCAGTTGCACAGCGTGGCGGAATCGTGCCACTGCTTGCCGATGAAAGCCCACTTGGCCAGCTTGATCTTGTTCTCATTGATGGGGGTGTAGTGCTTCTGCGGATCCGTACAGCCTTCTCCGAAGAAATGCTCCAGAACCGGCTTGGTGATCTCGTTGTAGGGAGCACCGGAAGAGCAGAAGTTGATGAGATGGTGGATCATGCAGTCACGGTTGTACATCATGGAGTACAGCGTGCCGGCCTGCCAGCAGTTTTCAGGGCCATGATGACGCGGATATCCGTTGTGGCCGATATTGAAGTTCTTGCCGTTTACGAAGTCATAGAAGCTGACGCCTGCCACGTTCTTGGCCGGATCGTCCATGCCCCACTTCTCATACAGCCTGTAGGTGCCCAGGCCCAGGTCTCCGAACAGGCCGGTGCCGGTGGAAATGCGGCGGTAGACTTCCCACACCCAGCGGGGATCGCCGGACTCCATCAGATCCCACGGGATTTCATCCCATTCGCCGGGATACAGGCGGTCCGCCACGTCCTTCAGAACGCCGGTTGTATAGGCCATGTTGAAGTCTTCATAGAGGTTGCCGTAGTTGCACCATACGCCATATTCATCGGCCGCACGGGAACCGGCACCGCCCAGGATCATCTTGGCATCCTTCTCGTCCACAAAGTCGTGGGTGGAGGGCACGCTGTTGCCTTCGGCATCCTTATGGTTGGGATACCACTCGAGCATCTTGATGATGGGCATGCAGGTATTGGAAACATGGGTCGGCAGGTCATATTCCGCCAGAGGATCCATGTCATACTCGGTATAGCAGCGCACGGGGCAGGAAGAGCATCCGCCCTGCTTCACGGTATACTTCTCAGCGATTTCGCCGAAGTCGAACACGCCCTTGTTGCAGCGCAGTGCCGCCACGTTGATGACGCCGCTGGGCTGCTCACCCATGTCGATGGGTCCCTTGCTGGCCTTGTCCCAGGTGATGCCGGGGGCACCCTGCCAGCGGTTGTTGGTGGCCACATACTCAGACCAGCTCTGGGCATGGCACGGAACGGTGTGGTTGTTGTTGCCGCCGACCAGATCCTTGATCATGTAGTTGGACAGAAGACGCACTTCCATGGGACGTGCAATCTTCACAGCACCGGTGCCGCGCACCACAATGCCCTTGACTTTCTTGCTGCCCAGCAGAGCGCCGATGCCGGCACCGCCGCTGTTGCCGAAGGAAGTGACAATGTTGGACATGGGTACCAGGTTTTCGCCGGCGGGGCCGATGGTGGCCACGTCGAACTCAGGGCCGTTCTCCTTGGCCAGGGTGGCATTGGCTTCAAAGGTGCCCTTGCCCCAGACATGGGAAGCGTCCTCAATGGTGACTTTATCGTCTTCAATCTTGATGTATACAGGCTTGTCGCTCTGGCCTTCCACGATCATGGCGTCATAGCCGGCATACTTGAATGCATGAGCGATATGTCCGCCCATATGTGCGTCCACAATGGAATAGCCCTTGCTCCAGCAGGACAGGAGCGTGATGTTCATACGTCCGGAGCAGGGAACGCCGGAAGCAGTCAGAGGGCCGACACCGAACACGCACTTTGCGTCCGGTCCCAGAGGATCCGTATCCATGGGCACTTCGTCCCAGATCACTTTATATCCGATGCCCATGCCGCCGATATAGGGCTTGTACTTGGGCAGCGTATCTTCCTTGCTGATTTCACCGGTGGTCAGGTTCACGCGCAGAATCGTACCCGCCCAGCCGTTGATGCCATTCTTCACAGACATTTCGTAATTCCTCCTCTATATGATGAGTGGTCCCTGAGTGGGTCAGATGGCCTGAGTTGCAGACACAATGCGGTCCCAAGGAATGATGGACAGCGCGCCGGAAGGACAGCCTTCAGCACAGGCACCGCACATAATGCACTTGGAGGACTTGTGTGTTTCAGGATTGACGGTGGGCATGTGCCACGGGCAGGCCTTGGTGCAGGCACCGCAGCCGATGCACTTTTCGGTATCCACTCTGCGCACGCCGTTCTCATCAGAATAGATGGCTCCCATAGGACAGGCTTCGCCGCACATGGGCGTCTCGCACTGACGGCAGGTATCCGGGAAATAGGTCCAGTTGTCTTCCGTATACAGGCCCTGTCCGTTACGGCTGGAGTACAGATTCCGTGTCACCTTGACGCGGGAAATATAGCTGGAGCAGCAGCCATCATTGGTCAGTGTGCAGTTGATTTCGCATCTCTGGCATCCGACGCAGCGGTCAGCATCCACCACAAGAAGTCCCTGGGGGAAGGCCCATACCCGTACCTTGTCTTCCGCGACAGCTTTCTCGGTGACACCCAGAACGCTGAGCATGGACGACGAAATCGCCAGGCCTGCCAGGCTCTTTCCGCTCAGTTTGAGAAACTGACGGCGGGTATAGTCCTTGTCGAGGAAGCTCTTGCGATCCTTTGTTTCAGTCATGATCGATCTCCTCCTAATTCTGATGAAAACTCACAAAGATACCAGGCAATCCAGACATACAAAATCCGCTGGACAGAGCGCAGCACGGTACAAGAAATACACGCTCATCCAACGGCTCCTTCGCAAGACGGCAAGCACCCCCGTTGCCGGTGATACTCATTGGCCTGCACAGCCCGGAGGGTTCTGCAGGCTTGGAGTGTTGTATGATCTTAATTCATTCTAACACACAATGCTTTGAAAAAAAAGGGGATTTTTCGCCCACCTGCCATATTTCTCTGCGTGAATCAAGTTAGTGGAAGCTAATCCATTTCAACCCTTCCGGCGTCCTTATTGCAGCAAAAAACGTGCCAGCCCATGGACATGGCACGGAATCGGTTATTCACGCTCTCTCGGGCGGGTAAACCGCGAAACCAGAATGCTGATCTCATAGAGCAGATACAGCGGGACGCCCAGCGCCACCTGTGAAACCACATCCGGCGGCGTCAGTATGGCGGCGAGGACAAACACTCCAAGAATGACATACTTCCGGATTTTCGACAGTGTCCTGTAATCCGTCCATCCGACTTTGGTGGTCAGATACAGCGCAACCGGAAGCTGGAAGGCAACGCCGAAGGGAATGATGAAGCCGAAGAGGAAGCCCACATACTTGTCAATGGAAAGCATGGGCGTTGCAAGCCCGTCGCCCTGAACCAGGAAGAAATCCACTGCCAGTGTATATACGCCGAAATAGCAGAAGCTCACCCCGGCCAGAAACAGCAGCAGCGCAATCACGAACAGAAAGCGGAACCGCTTCTGTTCATTGGGATACAGAGCCGGCTTGATGAA
>CACYNZ010000099.1 GCA_902775835.1 uncultured Eubacteriales bacterium
ATATCGTGCGTCAGCTTCTGAAGGCGTGAAAGGCTGAACATGCCGGATGAAATCGGCACATGGCATGTGCGATAAAGAGACTGAGAGAAGGTTCCCATAAAGTGATACAGCCGCCGGCAGGATCGTGCAGACCGTACCGGCGGCTGTTTTCTCAGATGAATCCGGATGACAGGCCCTTCGACATGGGCCGCCTGAAAAAGTCGGGCATCAGATCTGCCTTTCCCATAGAATATCATCGGAAGGAGGTGAGCACATGACGTGGATATCGGGCATGCAGCGCGTTCTGGATTACATTGAGGAAAACCTGGATGGTGAGATCAGTCTGGAATCCCTGGCGGAGCTGACGGGATCAGGAACCTATCATCTGCAGCGCGCGTTCTCGCTTCTGACGGGGATGACACTGACGGAATACATCCGTCAGCGGAGACTGACGCTTGCGGCGGGCGATCTGCTGCGCGGCATGAAAGTTCTGGATGCGGCCATAAAGTACGGATACGATTCCCAGGACGGGTTTTCCCGCGCGTTTGTCAGGTTCCATGGCATTCTGCCGGGTGAAGTGCGTGATCATGCGGCACGCCTGAATGCGTGCTCGCCTCTGCACGTAAGTCTGACACTGAAAGGTGGAATCATGATGGAGTACAGGATGGAACGAAAACCGGCCCAGCGTCTTCTGGGCATCCGGCGGCACTTTGACGGCGCACCATTCGGCACAGGCCGGGGCAGTCAGGAGGAAGAGCTTTTCTGCTCCACCCGGGCGGTTCAGTGGCTGCTGCGGGGCATGGCCTTTGACAGCAGTGATACGGATATTGTGGCGATCACGGATGTCAATGAAGACGGGTATACGTTCTGGTACTGTGCCAGACCGGACGCGTGGACATTTGAGCATCTCAACGATCCTTCCGTGACGGGCATCGATTTTATGGACCGTTTTGATCTGCAGACGCTGGATGTGCCGGAAGGCAGCTATGCCGTTTTCCAGACACCCCATACGAAGCATCCCGTGGACGACTACGTGAAACTGCGGGAAAACATTGCCGGTGAATGGCTGCCCGGTTCCGGCTATACGCTGCGGAACGCACCGGAGCTGGCCATCTATCACTGGTATACCATGCCTGACCATCAGGAAAAACGCTATATCGAAATCTGGATTCCGGTGGAAGCATGATTCATGACCGGCAGGCTTCTTTCATGAAGTCCTGCCGGTTCTTGTATTCCCATGTTCTCTGTCGAGCGGACAATAAAGAAAACGGCGTGCTATGTGTCACGCCGTTTCCAGTGAATAGATTGTATTTCTGTCGAATGCCCATGAGACTGTGCTGCAGGGAAATGTCAGCAGCTGCCGGAGATGGAGGAAAGCCCCAGGATGTTCCCCTTCATATCGGTTCTCAGGCAATGACCGCGCGCAAAGCGCTTCAGTTCATAGCCGTCCAGACGTGCCACCGCTTCTGTCTCAAGCCCTTCCAGCTCATAGACATGACCGAGATGCTCCCGGGTATAACGGAAACAGGGGCCGGGCTGAGCGCGGAACACGGCCTGGCCCATTTCCAGGTCCACGCCCCACATGTGCGCGAAGTATTCCAGCGTAGCGAGTATGGTGGGGCCGTAGGCGTCCTGCACGGGTTCATCCGGACGGGTGATCACCTGGTGCGTGAGCTGGCTGACCAGGGAAGGCGCGCCGGTAAAGGGATCATACTGCTGAACGAAGTGCATGCCGTGATCGCCCACCGCGGAGAAGAGCGCGCGGCCGAGCCGGGGAACGAGCGCGTCAAAGCCGTAGCGCTCCAGGGCCAGAATGGCGCGCTGGTAGGTGAGGCCTTCGCACTGGCCGGACCAGTTGTTCTCCGGGGCATTGCGGAAGTCCGGATCGGACACGCTGACGGAGGGCAGCGGCATGGGTGTCCAGAACTCGCGGGGGTTCAGGAGATGTTCGCTTACAAAGCGTTTGGCCATGTACGGGGAGAAGGAGCCCCAGTACATGCAGCGCAGATTGTTGTGCACGAGCTGGGGAAGCACGTGTCCGTCCGGTGCGCGGTCATAGCACGCGCCTCTGTCTTCGTGCCAGAGCCGTTGCTTCATGGCCTCCCGGACCGCATCAGCCTTCTGTGCCCAGGCATTTTGCTCACCGCGGATGCGGCAGATCTGAGCGAGTGTGTCCCGGCAGGCATAGGACCAGGACATGACGTCCATGCTGGCCATGGGTACGGTGTCAAAGCCGCGGGGCGGATCGTTTTCCGTCCAGTAGACCGGCGCGTTCCCGAAGCGCACTGCGTTGTCCTCGCCGGTGTCATAGACGCAGAAACTCTCCAGACAGCCGTCGCCGTCGGAATCCCGGTACGTCCAGAGATAACGGTCCAGCTTTTCCAGGCCCGAGGCAAGCGCGTCCAGATAATCCCGGTCTTCGCCCATGAGGTAATACAGGTTCAGGGCGTGCCAGGGAAAGCAGAAGCCCTGGAACTTGTTGAACTGCGGCTCGATGGGCCCGGTCTCAGGGCAGTAGATGGATCCGGGCATGCGCCCGTCCGCGCGCTGATAGTCCAGGAAGAAGAGGATATTGTTCCGGGCACATTCCATGTCAAACCCGGCGTACATTTCCCCGCCCATGGGCTGGGTTTCCAGCCAGATCTTTTCGTACCCGCCGCCCTCCACGAGCACGCGCCGCCCCTGGAAATCCTTCAGGTTCAGGCGGCTTTTTTCGACGGCGGCGTCAAAGACTTTCTGAAGGGACGGGTCATCGATGGTAAAGCGGATCACGGGCATCCTCCTTCCGAGAAGCTGTCGAGGATGCGGCGGCCGAAGTCATCGGTGCCCAGCAGCAGCACCATATCCTGCGCATCCGGGTCTGGCATGTCAGCCTGCAGGCACGGCGCGGCGGGGTCGGTCAGCAGCAGACGCCCGGTGGCGGGGGACAGGAAGGCGGCAAAGGTCGGCTCAAAGAAAAGCCGGCTGCGGTCCGGCACGAAAGCGGAACCGGTGAATGCATAGGCGCAGAGTCCGTCGGGCAGCATAAGACCCAGAATCCGTCGGTCCTCAGTCATTTCCGAAAAAAGTTCAGGGCACGGCATTCCGTTCTGAAAGCCCGCGGCTTCCATGAGCCGGCGCAGGATGCCCATGCCTGAGGCACCCTCGGCCAGAAGCGCGCCGGACCAGTGTCCGTTCACGCCGAAATTCCCGTGGCCGTATCCGGTCCAGAGCTGCATCACGCTGTTGTGTCCATAGACATGCCCGGCACTTCCGCTGAGCACGGACCAGTACGCATACCGGCGCACTTCCCGGGCGGTCCAGCGGGGCTTTGAGGGATCGTGCAGACCGTGGGGAATATCCTCATAGGAGGGTTCACCGTCCAGAACCGGCTTGTCGTCCAGTCTGAGCGCCTGCTCCACATACCGGAAATTGTCCTCCGCAAACCATTCGTCTTCGGCCACCTCATTGTCATCCCAGGCGTTGAGCCGGCGCTGCGTCCGGTCCCGGTGTCCCGACTGGAAGAGATGGAAATCCAAAAGCGGGGAATGTGCATACCAGGTGACGGAGCCGGTGCGTCCGAAGGGATGGAAGGTGCGCAGAAAGCGCGGGGTTTCCTGCATGAAAACCTGGGCCATGGCGTCAAAGGAAGGCCTGGCCTGGCTGGCGCGGATATCGCCGCCCAGCACCCAGATGATGCGGTCCAGGTCCCTGAAAATGCGGGCCAGGAACCGGGCATAGCCGGCGGCCGTGTCCGGATCGGCCAGCGCGCCGCGGTAGAAGTCGCCCCAGGCAGGCACCAGCGCCATGGTCATGCCCATGGCCTCCGCTTCCCGGCACAGGTTGTGCACGGTGTCCCAGTATCCGCCGGGCATATTGTCAGGATGGCTGAAGTCGTCATTGCACAGCGCTTTTTCCCCGGTTTTCAGGGCATAGCCGGGCTCATGCACCAGGGTGGCGAACACCACATTGAATCCCTGAGAGAGGCGGGTGCGCAGATACCGCCGGATCTCGTCCGTATGAAGACGCGAGAAGAGAAGCCAGGCGGTATCGCCCAGGAAGAAGAAGGGATGCCCGTCAAGCAGGAATCCCCGGCCTTGTACTGTCAGCATGGATAATCCCCCTGATCAAGTTCTGCAAAGGGCAGGAGCGGCGGGTCGCCTTCCAGTTCCCTGTACATGGACAGGGCCAGCATGTTCCAGTTGAGGAAGTCCGCGTTGGATATCCCGGGCCAGCAGGTTCAGGCTCTTTTCGGCAATCTGCCGTGCGTCGTCATCAAAGCCGTAGTTGAGCAGTCCGCGGAATGCCACATAATTGCTGACCATCCACACCGGACCGAGCCAGTTGGAGGGATTGCTGGTGGCTTCCAGGTTATACATGCGCTCATTCCGGTCAAGGGTGCGCACGCCGCAGCTGCCCAGGAAGATGTTCGGGTCCATGAGCACGCTGCGCAGCTGTGCGGCCTGGGGCGTGGCGGCCATGCCGTAGAGCATGGGAATGAACCCGGTCCAGGTCCGGATCCGGATGGGCAGGGTGTGCCAGAACACGCCCAGTCCCTTGTGGAACCAGTCATAGCCGCGGGTGCGCACATCCGTATCCACGGAATAATAGAACCGGTCCCTGGGATCCCAGCATTCCTGGGCCATGGCGGCGCTCAGCGCGTGCGCCTGATCCTGCCAGGGCTTGGCGTCGCCGGAGCACATGCCCACCAGGCGGCCCATGGCCAGGAGCTCGCCGTACATGAATCCGTTCAGGAACATGCTGGCAGTGGAGTAGGGCGGACGTCCGAAGACGGCGGGATCATTGTCCATGCCGATCATGACGTCATCGGCAAAGCGGTAGAGTCCGGAAGCCTCATGATAGTAGGTTTCCCGGGCATAGTTCAGATACTTTTCCAGGCTCATCAGGTGCGGCCGGATCCAGCTGACGTCGCCGGTGGCCAGGGAGATGAGCAGCGCCTGCTGGCACAGGAAGGGCTTGTGCATGTTGGCAGGCTTGCCGGCACGGTGGCGCCGGAGCAGGTAGTCCCCGAACTCGGGCTCCCGGGAAAGGTACATGGGGATATAGCCGTCGGGGGCCTGCACGGAGAGGAAGTTCAGCACATTGCCCCGGGCGTGCTCCATGAACACCGGGTCCGGGCCGGCCGTGGTGAGAATGCCGTACACCGTCCAGAAGCTGTCCCAGTCCCAGAGGTTCGCGTGATAGATGGAACCCGGGTCCAGGAAGGGATGGGCGAACAGTCCGCCGGCCGGGCGGCAGACATCGGCGAGATGCCCTCGGATATAGTTTTCCAGAAGCAGAGCAGCCTTTTCCATTATGAATCCTCCCGTATACAGTGTGTGAAGAGAATTTCAGGACGGGTTTCCCCCTCTTCCGGCGTGACATGCCAGGAGCGCAGGGAAAGATTGATGACATCCCGGGCCCACAGCGCATAGGCCGGCGCCGGCGCGGGATCGATCATGTGCGCGTCAGGATAGAGCGTTTCCAGCACCGCCTGTTCCGGTTCCGCCGGGAGCGCGCCTTCATGGGCTTTCTGCGCAAGATCGGCGTTCTCCAGCACGAGATCACGGATGCAGTCCGTGCTGCGGCCGAAGACATAGGAGCCTCTGGGTCCGTTGCCGGAGCCGGTGACGCCGGAAATGATGATCCGTTCCATGCGGCCGGGGCCGGGCGCGGGCAGGCCGCGGCGCACGCGTCCGCGGTCCATGAGGCACATGAATACAGGGGAAAGCGCGCGGTCAATGGTCAGGTCTTCCAGAAGCATGCAGCCCAGGAACGCGCCGTCCACCATTTCCAGGGAAATGCCGGAATCGCTCCAGGGGTGCTTCAGGCCGCCGGGGTCTTCCCGGACGCCGCCAAGTGAGCAGCGGCGTACCAGAATGTCCCGGAAGTCTGCCTGCGTGTCCGTGCCGATCTTCAGCGCGTTGCAGGAGGAGAGAAGCTCACAGTCCTCCACGAGCACCCGGCTGGTTTCACGCTCGGAAGCGCCTTTGAAGCAGAGCGCGTCATCTCCGGAATGCACGGAACAGTCGTGCACGTATACATCCGTGCATCCGTCCAGATCAATGCCGTCATTGTTGTAATTGACCTGGCTGCGCACGGTGACATGGTCCAGAAGTACGCGCTGGCAGTGGAAGTAGTTCTGCATCCAGCAGGGGCTGTTCTGGAGCGTGAGGTTCCGGACCTGCACGTCGGAGCAGTCCACAAACCGGATCAGGAAGGGTCGGCCCGGGGTGCCGTCGCAGGTCTCGTCCCCGGGGAAGTTTGCGCGCGTGCCCTGGCCGTCAATGGTGCCGGGGCCGCACAGGCCGATATGATCCGCGCCTTCGGCAAAGATGAGGCACTGGTTCATGCCCATGTGCTCATCCTGAATGGTATAGCGCTGCGCAATATGCTCGGGATAGTCGGCAAGATCGGTGCTGGCCAGAAGATGCGCGTCCTGCTCCAGCTTGAGTGTCACGCCGGAGCGCAGGGTGAGGGATCCGGTGAGATAGGTGCCGGGCAGAAAGCGGACCGTTCCGCCGCCGGACTGCGAAAGCGTGTCAATGCACTCCTGGATGCGCGCTGTCATGAGTCCGCCCTGAGTGTCCGGAGAGAGCGTACAGGTCTTTTCGGGCAGGGGACGGGGCTGCAGATCGTTTTTCAGTTCCTCTGCCATGGCGTGCAGACGTGCCCGCAGATGGCTTTCCCAGAAGCCCTCCCGGTCCGGCTTCAGCCCGTCCGGGGTCTCGCGGATCACGCAGAACCAGGGATGCTCCTGAAGATGGATATTGGGCGTGTGCAGGGTGAGCAGCAGCGTGTCCTCCAGGGACCGGAAGAGCATGCCGTGGCCGCCGTTTTCCCTGAACAGCGGTTCCAGCTGTTCCCAGGGTCCGCTCAGCATTCCGGTGACCGACCGGGCAAGGCCCTGGGTGTACCCGGACTCGGAGAAGGAGGAGAAGAGCATGAGGAGCTGACCGTCCCGCGTGCGGTGCAGGAAGGGGCCGTCGGTGACATACCCGTCCATGCCGCTGGAGTGATGCATCTGCTTGGCCCAGGGCGCGTCGGAGGCGTGAAAGAGCAGCACGGGATCCCCGGCGGGGCGCGAAAGGTCAGAGGTCAGAGGCATGGCCAGGATTTCGCCGTCGCCCACCTGCACCCATTCGTGGCAGAACACGAGGTACGGCGTTCCGTCCTCCACATAGAAGGTGCCGTCCAGGCACTCCCAGTCCGGCGGCGTCACCGGGCCGTCGGAGAGGAGACGGAAGGGGCCCATGGGCGAATCGGCGCAGAGAATGGCCGTGCCGCGGCGGATGCTGTCCGACTTGAAGGAAGCGAACATGTAGTAGCGTCCCTGCCACACATGCACTTCGGGCGCCCAGAAGTTCCGGTCGGCAAAGAAGCCGTCTTCCCGCTGGAAGCACACCGTGGGTCCTTCCCAGTGTTCCAGGTCGGTGCCGGTATATACATCAAACCCGTCCGCAGGTCCCCAGCAGGTGGGTCCGCGGGTGCCGTAGAGATAGTAGCGTCCATGGTCCACGAGCACAAAAGGATCGCGGATGTTGATATCTTTCCTGTTCATGCTGCCTCCGTCAGTGGATGAGATCGTCCAGTCCCCGGTCCCGGAGAACCTGGGATACATGTTCCACCTGGCCGCTCTTCATGGAGCGCTCCATGGCCTCCATGACCGCCAGGGTGCGGATGCCTTCCCGGAGGTCCGGCTTTGCGGTCTCGCCGCTGTCCAGGCAGCGTGCGAACTCCTCCAGGTAATTCTGGTATTCGCCGGCGTGATGCGTTTCCCCTTCAAACCGGTAATAGTAAGGCCGCAGATCTTCATAATTTTCCGTTTCCGTGTGCTTGAACTTGCCGGGCTCGGAAAAATGATAGCCGTAGTCCAGCGGACAGTCCGCCTTGGACGCGCCCATGGTCCCGCGCAGGGTGCAGGAAATGAAATGCTCCACCGGCCGCGCGAGGGCGGGAATGGCATAGCATCCGTTCACTGACCCGCACAGGCCGCCGGGGGTTTTGAGAAGGAACTTCAGCGCATCCGGAGCGTTAATGCCCTTGTCCAGGCTGTTCCGGCTCACTGTGCCCACGCCGTACACATCCTCCACGTCGGGCAGGTACCACAGCGCCAGATCCAGGGCATGGATCAGGAAATTGTACATCCAGGAGAATCCTTCCTTGTGGCTCCAGGCGCGCTCAAGGAACCAGCGCGAATCGCTGATGTAATGCGTTTCCACCGTCACAAGCTCGCCGTTGCGTCCGGCCAGGAAATCCCGGCGCTGGTGCATGGCGGGCTCAAAGTACCTGGACGACTGGCCCACCATCACCTGACGGCCGCTTTCCTCCTGCAGGCGGATCAGATCCCGGGCACCGTCCAGGGAGACCATCAGGGGCTTGGTACACAGCACATGCTTGCCGTGCTCCAGCGCCATGCGGATGTGCTGCGCGTGCAGCTGGTCCGGGGTATAGATGCCGATGACATCGATCTCCGGATCCCGGAGCATGTCCTCATAGTTCAGGGTATATGTGTCAAGCCCGAACTCCTTCAGGCGCGTGCGGCACAGGTCCTCATTCAGATCACAGATATTGCCAACACGCCAGGCGGGGCTGCCCTGAAGGGCGGAAATAACGCTGCGGCCTTCACCGAGGCCCAGCACTCCCATTACATGCATGATATCGTTCCTTTCTCGAAAATGATGGTTTTGCCGGGAACCATGTCCAGCGTGAAGCTCTCATTACCTGCAAGGACGCGGATCCTGCCGGGAACGCGCGGAATCAGACGGAAATGCTTCACCGTGCCTTCTTCCCATTCCATGGAAAGCAGCGCGCCGCACCGGGTATGCACCGGGCCGAGACTGCCCCGGTCCCATGCATGCGGCAGGGCGGGCAGCAGACGGATCCAGTCCGGTCCGGACTGGACGAGCATTTCCATGACAGCCATGGAAAACCCGGTGTTCCCGTCCATTTCCCATACGTCCTGCGGTGCCTGCGCGCCACGGGTCGGGGGATGCATGATCAGCCCGGAAGCGGTGGAAAGCTTTTCCAGCATGTGCCGGAGATGTCCAAGACAGGCGTCTCCGTGGTGCAGGCGCGCTTCATACAGGGCAAGCATGGACCGTGACCAGCCCGTGTCCTCCCAGGTTTCTCTGGGCAGGGTACGCTTTTCCAGGGTCTTCTCCGCGGCCCGGGCAAGCTCCGGCGTGTCCTCCGGTGTGATCTGGAACAGCGGGAAGAGCCCGAGCAGATGGCTGATATGCCGGTGCTGTACATCCGCGGGCGGGGCATCCGTGCCGAACTCCGCGATGGTGCCGTCCATGAGAATCCGCGGACGCTCAAGGCGCTCCAGCAGCTCTCCGGCCTCCCGGCACAGCCCGGTTTCCCCGGCGCGCTCTGTCAGGTCCAGCCAGGTTTCCAGAATGCCCCGGGCCATGGTGAGCTCAAAGGCCGGGTTCAGGGAGGCGTAGTGCTTTTTTCCGTCCACGAGGTAGGCGTTTTCCGGCGAAACGGACGGATACCCGGCGCCATCGGCGTACCAGCCCAGCACAAACTCCACGTGCAGGCGCAGAAGGGGAAGGATCTGCTCCCGTAATATGTGCATGTCCTGTTCATAATACCACAGGTCCGTCAGCGTCAGCATGAGCCACCAGCCGCAGGCGGGGCAGGGTGCCAGGGAGGGATGCCAGTAAGGCGCGGCAAAGCCCCAGGCATTGGAGGTCATTTCCGCGACGGTGCCGGGAAGCGCGTAGGTATGCGTGGCCTGCTCCCGGCCCGGGCCGAGGAACAGGCGGGATGCCCAGCGCAGAAGCCCCGGGGACAGCCCGAGACCGGCGGGTCCGCGGACCCATTCATTCATCTGCGTGTTCACATCCAGATGCATGTCGCAGGTCCAGCCGATGCGCGAGGCCACGCCGTCATTCCAGACGCCCTGCAGGGAGGCGGGAAGCAGGCTGTCCGGCGCGGAACTGGCCGCGGCCAGGTATATGCCGAGCTCAAACACGGGAACCATGTCCGGGCAGTTCGGAAGCGTGAGACGCGGCAGTGCGGGAACATGCCCGCCGCGGCAGTGCGGCTCGGGCAGCGTGATGGGCATGTCCATGCCATGGAGCCGGGCGGGCAGATCCGAGTTCATGCCCAGAAGGAGGTGCAGCACATGCAGATGCTCAAGCATGATGCCCTGGTCCATGAAATGCACGCGAGCATCCGTGTACAGAAGGATCCGCCCCAGGACACCGGAACCCGTATGCCCGTCGGAATGCTTCTCCTCCTGTGCCCTGCACAGAAAGCGGCACTCATGCTCTGTCCAGTTCTGCTCCAGCAGGCACGGCCCCTCCAGATGCAGGCACAGCGTGGTGCCATCCCTGTCTGTGAGATCCAGGCAGAGCGTATGCCCGGCAAAGGAGAAAAGCCGCTCCTGACGGCTGTTTCCGTGCAGGAAGCGCACGCTGACCTCGCCGCGGGACGGGTCCATGCACCGCCTGTAATCCGAGACGGGTCCAGCATCCGGAAACTGCATCACAAGGTCTGCAGCCGGCAGGCTGGTGCCGTACTGCCCCTTTTCCCCGATCACGGAAAGAAGCGCCTGCTCCATGCCCTCAAGGTCGCCCTCAAGGGCTCTGGACCGCGCGAGACGCACAGATGCCGGCCGGCGGCTTTCCTTGGCAGTGGGCACGCAGCCCGACCAGAAATCCTGATGGGTCAGGGTCAGGCGCTCGCAGCCCACCTGTCCGGGAATGGAAACGCCTATACGACCGCTGCCCAGCAGCATGCTTTCCGCAAACCCGGTGCCGGGCGATGCACATGAAATCATAGAACCTCCTTGCAAGATCAAGGCCAGAGACCGCGGGAGCAGTCTCTGGCCAGAAGAACAATCAGCCCTTCACGCTTCCGGCGGTGACGCCGTCCATGAGATAACGGTTGAAGAAGAGGAAGAGCAGGAAGACCGGGATCAGGGAGAGGGAGGACATGGCGAACATGGGACCGAAGTTGGTGCCCTGCGCGTCGGCAAAGTTCTTGATGCCCAGCGAAACAGTGTACAGGGCCGGCTTGGTCAGATAGAGCAGGGGGCCCATGTAGTCATCCCAGATCCAGTAGAAGGAGATTACGATGGTGGTGATGATGGAAGGTCCGAGCAGCGGGAGAATGATCCGGCTGAAGATGGAATACTTGCTGCATCCGTCGATCATGGCCGCTTCGTCCAGTTCCTTGGGCAGTCCGCGGATGAACTGCATCATCATGTAGATGAAGAAGGGCCAGCCCAGGTACTTGGGCAGCACCAGCGGAATGAAGGTGCCCACCAGGCCCATGTTATTCCAGATGATGTACTGGGGGATCATCAGCACCTGTCCGGGCAGGAGCATGGTCATGATCATGCAGGTGAACCAGATCTTGCGCCCCTTGAAGGGAACGCGGGCCAGGGAATAGCTGACCATGGCCGAGGACAGGACCGTGCCCAGAGTGCCGAGACAGGATACGATGAGGGAATTCTTGAAGTAGGTGGCGAAGGTGTAGACGCCTGCGCCGTTCCAGCCGTTGGGATAGTTTTCAAACACCCAGGTAGAGGGCCAGAAGGGGGCGTTGCTTCCGAGAATCTCGCTCTTGAGCTTGAAGGAGGAGATGATCATCCAGAGTACTGGGTAGATCATGAGCAGTCCGAACGCCACAACGAAGATGTGATAGATGACGGTTCTTGCGATTCTTCTTTCTCTCATGCGCGCACCTCCTCAGCTCTCGTAGAACGTCCAGTTGGAGGACGTCTTGAAGATGATGCCGGTGATCAGGGCCATGATCAGAAGCATGACCCAGCTTTCCGCACAGGCATATCCCATGTGAGAGTAGCTGAAGCCCTCGGTGAAGATGTTCAGAGCGATATAGTTGGTGGCATAGTTGGGACCGCCCTGGGTAATGATCTGCGCCTGGGTGAAGGTCATGAAACCGGAAATGAGCTGCATGATCAGGTTAAAGAGAATGATGGGGCTCAGACAGGGCAGGGTGATGGAGAAGAAGCGCTTCATCACGCCGGCACCGTCAATCTCGGCTGCTTCATAGTAGTCCTTGGGGATCTGTTTCAGGCCGGAGGCAAAGATCAGCATGGAGGAACCGAACTGCCAGGCATTGCAGAGCACCAGGGGAAGGAAGGCCCATGAGGGATTGCCGAAGAAATTGAATCCCGTCACGCCCATGCTCTTGATCAGGGAGACAATGGGGCCGCGGCTTCCGAAAAGCTGTTTCCAGACCAGGGCCACAGCCACGCTGCCGCCGATGAGGGAAGGAATATAGTATACAGCGCGGTAGAACCCCTGAAGTCTGGTGGGCTTGGTCAGCAGCATGGCGACCAGAAGCGCGAAAATGAGCTTCAGCGGAACGCCGATAATGACGTACTGAATGGTGACCAGCAGGGAATTGCCGAACTGCGCATCCTTGAGAAGATTGAGATAGTTGGTCAGTCCGATCCATTCCGGGGAACTGCCGATCTTGTAGTTACAGAAGGAATAATACAGGGAAAGACCCATGGGGTAGAGCGTCAGACCGAGAAAACCGATGATGAAGGGGGCCGCAAATAGATAACCCACGGTATTGTCTGAGTTCAGGAAACCCCGTAAGCCCCTGGAACGCTGGGTGGCCTGCATGCCGTCCGCTCCTTTCGAAAAAAGGCGTCCTGAAAAGGGTTCAGGACGCCGAGATAGCCTCTTCAGAAATTACTTCTCATACTTGGCCCAGATTTCCTGAGCTTCTGCCCAGAACTTGTCGGCGGCTTCCTGATAGCTGGAGAAGTTGCCGGCAGCCAGGCCCTGGAAGTAGGTCTTCTTCAGGGTGTCGGAGATTTCCTCGTTGGCGGTGGGCTCAGCGGGGCTGGAGTTGGCGGCATCCGGGAAGGAACCGATCAGGTCGATGAGGGTGTAGACCTTGCTGGTCACTTCGTTGGTCTTCTCGGTGTCAGCCTTCAGAGCGGCCAGCACGTCGGAGTTGATGGAAACGCCGCGCTCGCAGTTGAGGATCTTGTTGCACTCGATGCTGTTGACGAAGAAGTTGATGAAGTTGGCAGCAATTTCCTTCTTCTCGCTGCCGGAATAGATGGACATTTCCTGAGAGGAACGGACCACCATGCCGGACTGGCCGTCAGCATGCACACGCGGGATGGTGCACAGGTTCAGGGTGATGCCGTTTTCGCTGGCCACATTGGACAGGGCCTGGAACTGGTTGGAGGAGAGCATGACCATGGCGGCGTCGCCGTAGGCGATCCAGTCAGCTTCGATGTTGGCACCGATTTCGTTCTGGATGCCATAGTCAGCGATGGCGCCTTCCTTCTGCAGTTCGGTCAGCAGCTCGAAGATGAAGGCCAGAGGAGCGGTGTCTCCGCCGAAAGCGAAGTCAGAGCCGTCCATGGCGTAGAAGTTGTAGCCTTCCTTCCACTGGGTGAAGGTGGAGTAAGCCAGGGAGTTGTACTCGAGGGTGGTCACAGCAGGATTGCCGGTCTTCTCGTGGATGGTCCGGGCAGCGGCTGCGAAGTCGTCCCAGGTCCAGGTATCGGTGGGATAGGGAACGCCGCACTCATCAAAGATGGCGGGGTTGTAGGCAAAGCAGCGGGCGTTGGTGCCGTTGGACATGCCGGTGACGTCGCCATTGGCCTGATTGACGGTGGTGGCAATCATGGTGTCGGAAATGGCGGTGGTGTCGATGGTGCCGTCAGCGATGAAGTCGTTCAGAGGATAGATGGTGTCATAGTAGGTTGCCCAGTTGTTGCCCATCTGGAACACGTCGGGAAGGGCATTGGCAGCCTGCTTGGCCTGGAACTGGGTCCAGTAGCTGGAGCCGTCATAGTACTCATACTCGATCTTGATGCCGGTGAGTTCCTCATAGAGCTTGATGATGTCGGTCGTGATCTTGGCACGGGTATCAGAGCCCCACCACATGAAGGACAGAGTCTGGCCGCTGTAGTCCGGATACTGATAGCCTTCGGCATTAACGTTGTTCCAGCCGACTTCCTTTTCAGCCATGGCAGGAGCCATAAAGCACATCAGCATGGCAACGGAAAGGAGAATACCCAAAAAACGCTTCATATATAGTACCTCCATATTATGATTTGTTTAACCGTCATGAAAAGAACGGTCAAAAACTGCACAGATTATACATTCGAATGACGCGGGTGTCAAGATGACATCCGATACCCGATGATCATGTGTTGTGGCGCTTTTCTCAGACTGTGTCCTTAGGCGGGAAAGAAAAAAGACCGCGCAGGGCGGTCAGGTGGGTACGATCATGTCTTCCAGTTCAGGCTGCTCCGGTCCCCGGTCCACCAGGTCCTGAAGCGTAATGGATCCCAGATAGTCCGAGATGACCTTTTCCAGTCCCTGCCAGACGGGAAGCGTCATGCAGTAGTTGCAGCGGGGACAGGGATTGGGTTCCTGATCCATGCAGGCCACGGGGGTCAGGTTTCCCTCCATCAGGGTGATGATCTGCAGAATGGTGATATCGGATGCGGGAATCATCAGGCGGTATCCGCCCGTGTGTCCGCGGACCGCGCTGAGAAGACAGCTCTGGCCGAGCTGCATGGCAATCTGGTCGGCATATTTCTTGGAAATCTGCTGGCGCCGCGCAATATCGCGCATGGCGACATAGCCGTCTCCCTGATGCATGGCGATATCCAGCAGGATCCGTACAGCGTACCTTCCCTTGGTCGAGATTTTCATGGTGCTCACTCCCTGGGACTATTGTACAGTAAAACAGTAGATTAATCAAGCGCCGGCGGAAGCATCCCGGCACAGAAAAAACCGGCCGGTGTCTCCGGGGGAAGAGCACCGGCCGGGTAAGGAAGGATTATTCAGAAGGTTTATTCAAGATGCGGGGCCGCGGACTGGGTCCGGATGACCAGGCCTTCCGCGGGATCCACATCCACCAGCATGGTATCGCCGGGATGCACCGCGGCGGAAATGATGTTCCTGGCCACAAGCGTCTCGATGTGGGACTGGATGTAGCGCTTCAGGGGACGGGCGCCGTAGACGGGATCGAAGCCCTGCTCGATCACATAGGTCAGAGCGTTCTCCGTCAGGGAGACGGAAAGCTTGCGGTCCGCAAGACGCGCGTTGAGGCCCTTGAGCATGAGGTCCACGATCTTGCCGATCT
>CACYNZ010000100.1 GCA_902775835.1 uncultured Eubacteriales bacterium
GTTCACCGCAATCGTGTCCCTGGTCCAGACCCGGTGACTCAGTCCCCGGTGCTTCGCCGTCGGATGCGTTGTCATATTCCGCTCTCTCCTTTCTCAGTACAGGGCATAGTCTGGCTGGACACGCTTTACCAGATAATTGGTCAGGTTGATGGTGATGAAGCACAGGACAGACTGGTACAGGCCGACTGCGGCGGAAACGCCGATATTCCCGTCATTGATCAGAAGCTTGAAGACATAGGTGTCAATGATTTCCGTGGCCGGCTGGAGCAGTGCCGAGCTCTTGACCGTCTGATAGAACAGACCGAAATCTCCGCGGAAGATATTGCCCACTGCCAGCAGCATCAGGATCATCATGGTGGGTACCAGTGACGGAATGGTGATGTAGCGGATGCGCTGCCATGCGTTGGCGCCGTCGATGGTGGCAGCCTCGAACATTTCCTGGTCCAGTCCCGTAATGGCGGCCAGGTACACCACCGATCCGTAGCCTGTGGATTTCCACAGTTTCAGCATCACAATCACGAAAGGCCAGACGCCCGGTGAGTTATACAGATCGAACGGCTTCGCCCCCAGGCTCATCAGAATATGATTGAACACGCCGCGCTCATAATTGAAGATGTTGTACATGATGGCTCCGGCCACCACCCAGGAGATGAAATACGGAAGAAACATGAAAGTCTGACAGACCTTCTTGAAGCGCCTGCTGAGCAGTTCGTTGAGCAGGATGGCACTGCCCATTTCAAAGATCACACCCAGGACAATGAAGGCCAGGTTGTACAGAATGGTATTCCGGGTTGCCATGCCGAGCTTGCCCGCCACCATCAGAAATCGGAAGTTCTTCAGCCCGTTCCAGGGGGAGTTGTAGATGCCTCCGGCATGCTGATACTTCTTGAACGCAAGCACAATGCCCGTCATAGGCGTATAGCTGAAGATCAACACATACAGAACGGCCGGCACAAGCATAAGGAAAAGAAGCCAGTGCTTTCTCAGATTCCGGATAAATGACGGCCTTCTGCGCAGCGTCACCCCGGCAGCCATTGCATCTCTTTTCATGCAGTTGACGCCTCCTTCTGTTTCATTTGTTTTCTGGCCTGAGTATAACATCCGCCAAATTCCATGAGAAAGAAGAAAAACACAAGAATTCGGTCATTTTTTTACTGTTTTTTCCATCTTTTCTGTTTTCTTCGGGATTTTTCCGGTATAGTATAGTCACAAAGAAGAAGGCAGGTGTCATCTGTGCGATTGCTTTTCTGCGAGGACGAATATCTGACCCGCCTCGGGGTCGTTCAGACACTGAAATGGGCTGACATGGGCATTGATGAACTGGATACAGCCCGAAACGGACAGGAGGGCATGGAAAAGCTGGCCCTGCTTCCCGACATCCTGCTCACGGACATCCGCATGCCGTTCATCTCAGGACTCGAAATCGCTGAAGCCCTGAAAAAGCAGAATCCGGACAGCGAAGTCATCATCATGAGCAGCTATTCCGACAAGGAATACCTGAAAAAAGCCATTGCCCTTTCCACTGTCGCCTATGTGGAAAAGCCTCTGAATCTCGCCGAGCTTGAGCAGTCCATCAGGGACGCCGTTTCTCGGCGCCGCGACCGCATGCGTTTCCGGGAGCTTGAGCAGGCCAGCGAGCCCCCGGAAACGTTTACCTGCATGCCGGATCCGAATACGCCCGGTTTTTCCCATGCATCGCGCATGGTACTCCAGGAGATTGCAGAGCACTATTCCGACGTGGACCTGTCCGTGGATTCGCTGGCTGAGCGGGTGCACCTGAGCCCTGTATATCTCGGAAGCACGTTCAAGGAAGAAACCGGCTGGAATATCCGCCCGCTGATCAGTGCCGTCCGCATTGAGGCCGCCTGTCGTCTGCTGAGAGAAACCAATCTGCCCATCACCAGAATCGCAAAGCAGACCGGATTCAACAGTGCCAACTATTTCACCAGACAGTTCCGGCTGAGCCAGGGAATCACACCCAATGAATTCCGGGAAAAGCTCGCAGCCCGTAAGGAGGACGAAGTATGATCCGACGTATTCTGCGCCGCTTTCTCGACAGTTCCCTGCGCACCAAGTATCTGGCTGCCATTCTGCTTCTGGTCGGAGCCATGTTCCTGGGCAGCAGCTATCTCATTTCCCGGAACCTGCAGTCGGCCTCCGACACGTTGTTCCGGGATGCCCAGAGCGACATGACTGACATTTACCGCGAAATCAACCGGTTTGAAAAACGCATGGTTCACCTGAGCACCATCATGCAGAACAGTGAAGTGGCCCTGAACCTGCTCAGCAGCATCCCTGATCTGGACCTTCAGTCCTTCGAACCGGTACGGCAGAAAATCAATCCCATACTTTATTCCATGCTTGACGGTTCCGGAGACTATGACTGCAGGCTGTACATTCCCGCCTCCAACGATTTCATGGATTCCACGTACCGGGTCCTGCTTCTGCCGGATCCGGAGAAAGAGCCCTGGGTCCAAAACGTCATGAGCGGCTGGGGATGGCGCCAGTTCTACTCCCCGCGTGAGCTCGGCGCAGACGCGCCAGCGTTCCTTGCCCCTATCCGGGACCCGGACCATGTGCAGAATCTGATCGGCCTTCTGCGTATTGACATGGCACCTTCCGCACTGCAGCACATGATTACCCCTGTCCGCTCTTCAGGCTTTGTCTCCTGCTATCTGGAGTCCCCGGAAGGCGATATCATTACTTCCGGCGGTTTTCCGCTCACAGACCCGGATTATCTTGACGCGCTCACACCCGCTGAGCGCACCGGATTCCAGGCATCCATGCTCCACACCATGGACATGCAGGACAAGACCGTGCTCTATCAGCAGCTTTCCACATCCGGCTGGATGCTGGCCATGGTGTTTCACCGCGATATCCTGACACGTCAGCTGCTTGGAAACCAGCTGAGCAGCATTCTCGTCGGTCTGTTCCTGATTCTAGCCGGATTTCTGTGCGCGCTTCCGATTCTCTGGCATGCGGTCAAGCGCATCCAGCGCTTTCACAGCTATGTAAAGCAGTACAACGAATCCAATCTCAGCGAGATTCCGCCCCGTCTGGAACCTCTGGCGCACGATGAAATCGGCGCGCTCATCGATGCCCATAACGCCATGCTCGACCACATCCAGCTGCTGATGCGTGAGAAAAGCCGACAGGAAGAGGAGCTCAGGCGTCTGGAAATCTTTGCCCTGCAGGCGCAGATCAAGCCGCATTTTCTCTATAACACACTGGAAGCCATCGGCTGGATGTCCAGACTGCACATGCCAGAAAAGGTGGACAGCACCATCCAGAGCCTGACCGCTTTCTACAGACTCTGCCTGAGCAGCGGAAAGGACATCCTGACCGTGGAAAAGGAACTGGATATCATCCGGAACTACTTTGCCGTCGCATGCATGCGCTATGAGGGCCAGTATACCCTGGATATCCAAGTGGAAGATGAAGCACTGGGCATGACCCTGCCCAAACTGACGCTCCAGCCTCTGGTCGAGAACGCGCTCATGCACGGTCTCCTGGAATCCGGTCAGCCAAACGGCATCATCCGTCTGTTCACACGTAAAAATGCTGGCGGAGAGATCGAATTATGCATCGCCGACAGCGGTGCGCATTTCTCCCAGCAGGCATGGAAGCGCATTCTCCTTAATCCCGAATCCTACGGAAGCGACGGCTACGGCCTCAAAAATGTGGAAAGGCGGCTGTGCCTGTACTATGGACAGCCGAAGGTCATGCACCTGGATCTGAGCGATCCGCAGTGGAGCGTGGTCGTCATTCCTCTGTCCCATGCAAGGCAGGCGGACGAATAACATGAGGGCTGATGCAGGATCTGCATCAGCCCTCATGGCATTTTATTTGGTCTGTGGACCGAAGGACGGCGTGCTTTCCTTCTTTTTCTTCATGAACGCGGGCAGCACACGCTCCCCGGGCATGGCTTCAAGAAAATCGGCGTCATGGTCCACTCGTGCTTCGCTTTCCGGTCCGTAGATCATGGTGGGGGCGGCGTTCGCCGTCACCTGCGGCCATTCCGGATGGCCCGGGAAATTCGGATCGCCTTTTCCCGCAAACGAAGCCCACGCACCGGACATAAGGTCCTGAAGCGTCTCGGTTACCCCTGGAATAAAGGACGGTTCAAGGTATTCCGCATTATGGAACACATACGGAATCTCCGAGTTATGCCAGGCCAGCGTTCCATCATTGAACGGGGACTCCAAGTCAAACAGATACAGGAAAGTGGCTTTTCCGCCTTCCGCTGCCCGCTGCCGGGCAAGACGCACCGTGGCCTTGCGCACGAACACGTCGGCAAACAGCGCGTCTGCAGGATTTCTCCCGGGATAGGCATGATCAAAGGCGGCCGCAATGCGCTCAGCCTTTTCTCCGTATTTCTCCTTCAGATGACAGGCGGTTTCTTCCCGGGTCCATGTATTCTTCATGCCGTTTCCGGCAGGAGAGTCAAAGTTGCTGGTAAACTCGGCAAACACGGTGCCCATCATGACCGGGATATTCAGCGTCTCCTTTCGGAATCCCACTTCAAACGGATATCCGGCATAATAGCTTCCATCCGGAACCGGACCCCACATGAAGCGTTCTCCGGTCTCCTCCTGAACCTTTTCCGATGCTCTGGCAGCAGCTGCGGCAAGCTGGAAATACGGCATTTCTTCCAGCTCTGCAATCCGGTCTGCGTCAAGTCCGAGCTCCTCAAACAGCAGCTGCGCGACGCGCCGGTTCTTCCGTCTCACATTTTCCGCCCTGCCCGGATCCATCACGCCGCTCTGAATCACAGCCCGCTGATACAGCCCATCAGCAGACGCCATCTGAAGCAGCGTGGTCACCTTTCCACCGCCGCCTGACTGACCGAATACTGTCACATTCTCCGGATCACCGCCGAAAGCCCTGATGTTGGTTTTTACCCATCTCAGGGCTTCCACGATATCCGCCATGCCCACATTGCCGGAGTGTGCATAGGCTTCCCCATACTCAGACAGATCGAGATGGCCCAGCACGTTCAGCCTGTGGTTCAGCGTGACCACCACCACGTCCTGCGCCTTGGAAAGCTCCTCGCCGTCATAGGCATAATGCTCAATTCCCGATCCGGAAGCATACCCGCCGCCGTGCAGCCATACCATGACCGGCCGGCACGCGTCCTGATCCAGGTGCTGGGTCCATACATTTAGGTACTGGCAGTCTTCATGCTGAGGATAGAACACATGCGGAACCGTGAACTGATCATGCGGAACAGGCGTCGTGATCTCCGGACACACAAACCCATAGATAATGGCATCCCGGATTCCTTCCCAGGGCTGCGCCGGTTCAGGCATATGAAACCGCCGTGCACTGGCATAGCGTATACCGCGGAAAATGTACCCGTCCTCTGTGCGCACACCACGGAGCTTTCCCAGGGGTGTCTCTGCCACAGGCTCGAAATGATTGCATATCACCTGCTGATGAAGCTTTTTGATAAACATAGGAACCTCCTTATATACTATTCTGCATTTTTCCACGTAAGGCTTCTTTGCTTCGATTCTATCATATCTGTTCAGATTGAACAGAGAAATAATTCAGGATTTCCGAGAAAAACTAAGGATCTTGCGCCACAGGTGCACACTCTGTTTCCCCTTCTTCTGCGCGCTCACCTCCGCCTTGGAAAAAAGAAAGCAGTCCGGGCATCCGCTGCCCGAACCGCTTCCGGATCTGTTCTTTTTTCCGTGAATCCTCAGTCACCAAACAGGCTGACATAAGCCCCGTATCCCTGCGCTTCCAGTTCATCATAGGGAATGAACCGCAGGGCGGCCGAATTGATACAGTACCGGAGTCCGCCCGCATCTTTCGGACCGTCCGTGAAGACGTGCCCGAGGTGGGAATCCGCGCCACCCGAACGCACTTCCGTGCGGATCATGCCGTAGGATGCGTCCACGTGCTCCACCACCGCATCCGCGCTGACCGGCTTTGTGAACGCGGGCCAGCCGCAGCCGGAATCATACTTGTCCATGGACGTGAACAGCGCTTCTCCGCTTACGACGTCCACATACAGCCCTTTTTCGAAGAACTCGTCGTACTCCCCGGTAAATGCGCGTTCCGTGGCCGCGTTCTGGGTGACCTCATAGGCCAGGTTGCCGATCCGTTCCCTCAGTTCCTCCGGCGTTTCCCCGGTTTTCTCCGTCTCCCTCTGCTCCTCCAGATGAAACATGTTCTGCGGGATATGACAGTATCCGCCCGGATTCTGGTCAAGATATTTCTGATGATAGTCTTCCGCCCTGAAGAAATTGGCGATCGGGGCTACTTCCACCGCCAGCTTCTGACCCGCCAGTGTCTCCTGGGCGCGATACACTTCCTCGATCTCCGCAAGCTGCGCATCACGGACATAATAGATGCCTGTGCGGTACTGAACGCCGCGGTCATTGCCCTGTTGATTGACGGAAAGCGGATCGATGACCATGAAATAGTACTCCAGCAGTTCCCGGAGTGTTATCCGGCGCGCGTCATAGACAATCTTCACTGTTTCCGCGTGTCCGCTTCCGGCGCATACTTCCCGGTAATCCGGCGCACTGTCAGGACCATTGGCATAGCCGGTTTCCGTGCTGATCACGCCGTCAAACTGATCAAAGAACTTCTGCACGCCCCAGAAGCAGCCGCCCGCCAGATATATGGTTTCCAGCTGTGTATCCGCTTCAGCTTCCTCACCCATGACCGTCTCGCCTGTCCAGGTATTGATGCCGCCGAACTCATACACCCGGGTATATCCCATCTCAGCCAGTTTCCCGGCCGCCTGTTTGGAACGATTGCCGCTCCGGCAGTAGACCAGGATGATCTGTCCAGGATCCGGCAGTTCCGCCGGATGCGTTTTTCCGATGCTTTCGTTGGGAATCAGGACCGCCCCGGAAATATGGCGCTCCATATATTCGTCCTGCCTGCGCACATCCACGATGATATGCCCGTCATCCCGCTGCATCATCTCTCTGGCCGTTTCCTGATCAATCTGCCTGTATCCTGCTTCCGTCATGCCGCTGCCATCCTTTCCGCCGCTCTGGGCTGTGCATCCCGTCAGGAGCAGAAGTCCTGCCAGGAGTATCACTATCATTCGTCGCATCCCGGATCTGCCCCCTTTCGACACGCATCCATGTCTGTCATGCATTTTCCGGACCCCTGATTTTCCCGCTTTCACGCGCTCAGTATAAGGAACCGCTGCGCTTCCGTCAATCAGCGCCGCTTCATCGCAGATGAAAGAAAAAACGTGTCCGGAAGGACACGCTTCAGCCGCTCCACGGCCGGAAACCCGTCAGAAGAAAAACAGTTTTTCCATGACGGCACGCAGGGACGGGATAATGCCGGTAATCAGCAGAAACAGTCCGGCCGCCCCAAAGCCGACCAGGGAATAAAGACTCCACAGGAACATGGGCGCGGCAAAGGTGATATGCTCAAAGAACTCGATCAGAACCGTGAAGCCGCCCAGCAGAAGCAGAAAACCGCCGAATATGAACGTCCTGCCCTGCTTCACATGCCTGAGCAGACACACCAGCGCCGTGGAAAGCAGGCAGCTGATGCCCGTCACCGGAAACGCGAAGGACAGAAACCAGCTGCCGCCGGTTTCAAGACAGATCATCAGCAGAAACAGCGCGCAGGCAGCATGGTTCACCGGAATGAAGACTTCCGGATTCGGACGCCGGAACCACAGCGGCAGTACAAGCATGACGGCAAACAGTGCAATGCCGCCCATGGCATACACACCCCACTGCAGTTCGCCGTAAAGGTGAAGGCAGACAGTCAGCACCACGGCCTCCGCGATCACGCACAGAATGCTCAGGGCCACGGCCGCGGGCAGCGTGCTTTCCCGGGTATGCTGCGGCAGGCGTTCCGAATAGGTATTCTCCGCCTCCACGCCTTCCGGATTCCAGACAGGCGTCCCGCAGAGCGGACACCTGTTTACGCCTTCCTGCAGACGAACACCGCATTTGACACAGTACATATCTCAGCTCCTGTCATTGCTCTCAATATCCACCGGAATGCCCAGCTCCACCAGTCTGCAGAAAAACCTGCGTTCCAGCTCGCTTTCCCGGATATTCCGGATCATGTTGACCGTGGTCAGGTCCCCGCAGCTGATCACCGAGCAGTTGTTCGGATAGCTGCGCTGGGGACCGATAATGAATTCCATCCGCCGGACATACGGCTGCATATTTTCCGGCAGCTGCATCTGTCCGAGATTGGACAGGTTCAGGCTTCCGCTGCGTTCCCCGCTGGTAAAATAGATCAGATCCATCACCAGGTTCTTGATCACGGCGGGTGTCAGCCGCAGAAGCGTCACCTGCTGCGGCTGTACATTGGCGGCGATCATGCCGGCCATGTTCTGCCGGGTGGCCCCGGCCCGGAGCTGGTGATGGATCAGCTGGCACAGTTCATCCACGCTGTAGTCGCCGAACCTGGGATCCGCGCCGAGATTCAGGACCAGGGAGAAATTGCGCACGGTCCTGCTTCCGAATATGCGGCGCATATCCACGGGTATGGTGATCTTCACCGGTTTCTGGCGCCGGCGCGCTCGCTCCATGTCCTGCATGTCCATCACGCTCCTGGCAAGCACGGCAGCGAGCAGAACGGTTACGGAAACATGCCGCTCCCGGGCCGCCGCGAGCAGCTTCCCGGTGGGTACTGTGCCTGTGATCAGATGCCGGAAGCCGTCCGGCTCCTTGGTCCCGTGCAGCCGATAGGAGGCTGCTTCCCCGCGTCCGGCAGCCGCCTGCGCCGCATAACGCGGAAAGCTGTCCTCCAAGTTCCTCCGCGTCCGGCGCCTGCTTCCAGTCCAGCACCGGGCCCTGCGGTGGAACCTGAATCCCATACCTGCGCTCCAGATAGCGGGCCACAAGCGTGCACAGGAACATGCTTCCGCCGCGGCCGTCTGTCAGGGAATGGAAAAACTCCACGGCAATCCGGTTCTGGTACCACAGAATCCGAAGACAGCATGTTCTCAGTTCGCGCCTGCTCATGTACGTCAGCGGATACGCGTAATCGGCCTGCACGTTCACGGGATCATGGTTTTCCTCCAGGTAATACCAGAAAAATCCCATTCTGAGCGACACGAAGAAGGAAGGAAACCGCGCGTGCACATCCTCAGCTGCCTGCCTGAGAATCTCAGGATCCACCGGGTCTGCAAGCGTGGCCGACAGCCGGAATACGTTGCACCAATCCCTGCGCCGGATTGCAGGGAAAATCAGTGCTGCCGTATCCAGACGATACCATTTTTTCTGCATGACCGTCCTTTCTGCGCGGACACGTCCACGCTGTTTCCCGGATTCCGCTTCCGCGGCCGCTTTATGATTCCTTCAGCGGAACAAACGCACAGTCCCCGGCCCGGATAAGCAGGGCATCATCCCACATGCCCAGGGAATGATTCCGGAAAAACACACCGACTTCATCCGTATCATACCATTCAAAGATCACCGAGCGCACCGCGCTTCCGCGTCCGCTTTCCAGGCTTGCCACATCCACCTGGACCACCGGCTGTCCGTCCACATTGGAAATCTTCCGGTTGGCATCCTTGCCGGCCCAGACCGCATCCCCCACATGCGCGTGCCCATAGAAATGCATGCGCACATTCCCTGCCAGGGGAAGGAACCGGTCAAACAGCGGCGCTGCCCGATTGCCGCCGGCAAAGGCGTAATGCGAGCAGGTGATCACCGGCTTGGACAGGCTTTCCAGCGTATTCATGACCTTCCGGTAATCTTCGGGGGAATACGGGTACATATCCGCGTTTCCCCGGACCTGACCGTGGGTCGTGAACCAGGCGCCGCCGGCGTCCGCATGGTCTGTAAGCAGACACAGGGCCATGTCTCCCAGGTCCACCAGTCCCCACATCTGCTCATACCTCTCCTGCACATGCCACTGGGGACTTTCACGGACATACTCAATAAAGGGAATGCACATGCCTTTCAGGCTTTCGCTGTGATGCCGGAAATAGTCAAAATCATGGTTTCCCACCGTGTAATAGACAGGACATGATATACGAGCGAACTGTTCCACCTGCATGCGTGCCATTTCCCGGATATGTGAAAGATCCTCGCCTTCCGTCGCGTCCCCCAGATAGCAGACAAGCTCCGGTTCAAGATCAAGCGACACAAAATCATCCATCGCTGTAAGCATGCAGGTTCTCGCGCGCTGCGGCTGGCGCTGCTGCAGATCGGACACGATCCAGAAGCGGTGCCGCACATGCGGCGCCAGGGATAAGCGGAAATCGTCAATGATCATGATGGCCTCCTCGCTTCCGGAAATCACCCCGAAAGTGCCTGTCCCGGACACTGGATTCACCGGAGATGGTACGCTATAATGATGGCATGCACCTCAGAGCACTGTATTCTGCGCTGAAGAACTGAACCAAGGAGCTGCCTATGCCTTTTGAACTGATCCGTAATGACATTACCACCATGAAAGTGGATGCCATTGTGAACTCCGCCAATCCTTCCCTTCTCGGAGGCGGCGGTCTTGACGGGGCCATACACCGTGCCGCCGGCCCCGGCCTCGCCAAAGCCTGTGCCCGACTCCACGGCTGCAATACCGGGGAAGCCAGGATCACACGCGGCTATCATCTTCCCGCCCGTTATGTCATTCATACCGTCGGACCTGTCTGGCACGGCGGTGACCAGGGCGAGGCAGAGAAGCTGGCTTCCTGCTACCGCAGCAGTCTGGAACTGGCACAGAAGCACCGGTGCAGAAGCATCGCGTTTCCCCTGATCGCCACGCACGCCTACGGCTTTCCCAAGGACCAGGCAATGACCATCGCCCTGGATGTCATCAGCCGTTTCCTGATGGATCACGACATGATGATCTATCTCGTTCTGTTCGGGTCCACGGAATTCCTCACCGGACGCAGGCTTTACCGGGACGTCCGGGAATATGTGGATGACCGGTATGTACAGGAGCATGTCAACGACAGACTTGAATCCCGGAG